>DASYPD010000312.1:0-4099 GCA_036007005.1 Gemmatimonadales bacterium | reverse complement strand
CGTCCGCTGGACCGAGGACTACACGGACTCCACAGCCGACATCGCCCGCTTCTACCGCGCGCCGGTGACGCCCGGCATGGACGCCACGGTGAGCTACATGCGGCGGCTCCCCCGCGAAGCCCCGCCCGGCACCAAGTGGGTGTACAAGACCGGCGAGACCCACCTCCTGGGCGTGTTAGTGGCCGCGGCGACCGGCCAGCCCATCGCCGACTACCTCTCTGCCACCATCTGGAATCCGTACGGCATGGAACGCTCGGCATCCTGGACCACCGATCGCACCCAGCATGAATTCGCGGGCTGCTGTCTCCAGGCGTCGCTTCGCGACTTCGGGCGTTTCGGCCAGCTCGTGCTCGAGGGCGGGAAGATCGATGGCAGAGCCATCGTGCCGGACGGCTGGTTCGAGGCCGCCACCCACAAGCAGGTGGCGATTCCCTACCCCGGCCGAGGCTACGGCTATCAGTGGTGGACCAGCGACAACGGAACCTTCGATGCGATCGGGATCCACGGGCAGCTGATCCACATCGATCCGGCGCGCCACCTCGTCGTCGCGATGAACAGTGCCTGGCCGGAAGCAACCAGTGCCGAGCGGTCCGCGGCGCGGAAGAACCTGCTGGAGTCCATCGCCACGATGCTCGACGCGGAGGCAAAGGATCAGTAGACCGCCAAACCGTGATGAGTGATGGCGTGACGTTGTACACGATGCTCCTTCAACCGCAAGAAACCACCGAGGTGTTGCGGTATGTTCGGCAACTGAATCGAGTAGCCGCGACTGATGCTGTGATAGTAGCCTACCTTGGATCTGCGGACGCCATATAACCGCATCAGTGTTACGAGATCCTAAACTGGCGACTTGACCAGACTACCCAGCCGTCCGGTGAGCTTGTCGCCTTCATTCGGCATTTGCTGACGGAACGCACTCCCTACTCACGACGACTGCGGCGGAACTAATATGCTGTCTTAGACGCATGGAAGTCGCGCGACGGAACAGTATCATCAACAGGTACGCTAATGCCGGCCCATGCACTGACCGTGCGCTAAGATTGGTTAGAGTTGCGCCCTTGCTAGGCTCCCACTTCTCGACACCGCGCACAAGTTTATCGTATTATTGGGGCACCCCCGCTTCATCCGGAGTCCCTCTGAGCATGCCCCTGCCGTGACCGAGCCCCTGGCCCGGCTCTCCGCTGCGCTGGAAGACCGCTACCGGGTCGAGCGCAAGCTCGGCGAGGGCGGCATGGCCACCGTCTATCTCGCCGAAGATCTCCGCCATCACCGTCACGTGGCGCTCAAGGTGCTGCGCCCCGAGCTGGCCGCGGTGATCGGCGCCGAGCGTTTCCTGCACGAGATCACCACCACTGCCAATCTCCAGCATCCGCATATCCTGCCGCTGCACGACTCGGGACAAGTGGATGGCAGCGTCTTCTACGTGATGCCGTTCGTCGAGGGCGAGTCGCTGCGCGACCGGCTCAACCGCGAGAAGCAGCTCCCGGTCGAAGACGCCATCCGCATCACCCGCGAGGTGGCCAGCGCGCTCGACTACGCGCACCGCCACGGCATCATCCACCGCGACATCAAGCCGGAAAACATTCTGCTGCACGACGGCTCCGCGCTGGTGGCGGATTTCGGGATCGCACTGGCGGCGAGCCATACCGGCGACACCCGGATGACCGAAACCGGCATGAGCCTCGGCACGCCGCACTACATGAGCCCCGAGCAGGCCATGGGCGAACGCACCCTCGATGCGCGGAGCGACATCTACGCGCTGGGCTGCGTGTGCTACGAGATGCTCGCCGGCGAGCCGCCCTTCACGGGGCCCACGGCGCAGGCGGTCGTCGCGCGCGTGCTGACGGAGGAGCCCCGCTCGCTCACCCTGCAGCGCAAGACCATCCCTCCGAGCGTGGCGGACGCCGTCGAAGTCGCGCTCTCCAAGCTGCCGGCCGACCGCTTCGCCACCGCCGCGCAATTCGCCGAGGCACTGGAAGGCCGCTCGGCGGGTCCGTCGCGCCAGGCGACGGCCGCGCGGGCCGCGGCTCGGATCCCGGCCCGGGCCGCACGCTGGCGCGATCCCTTGGTCTTGGGCCTCGCCTTCGTGGCGATCGCGGCGCTGGCCGCCACGGTCACGCTGGCTCGGCGGCGTCCGCCGAGCGAGTCGGTGCCACCGCTCCGCTTCGTGATTGCCACACCCGACAGCGCCAAGCCCTTCGACGGCTTTCCCTGGCCCGCAGCCATTTCGCCGGACGGCAGCGTGGTTGTGTACACGGTAACGCGAGGCACCACGCGCATGTTCTATGCGCTGCGCACCGACCAGCTCGACGCCCATCCCATCCCGGGAACCGAAGAAGGCAGCCAGCCGCTGTTCTCTCCGGACGGGCAGTGGCTCGCGTTCGAGGTTCCCGGCAAGGAACGCAAGGTCCGGCTCGACGGCAGCGCCCCGGTCACCATGGCCGAAGGCGGCGCCAACAACGGCGCCGATTGGACCACCGGAGGCGAGCTGGTGGTCGGCGCCACTGGAGGATCCCACGGGCTGTCGCGCGTGAGCGCGGCGGGCGGAGAGCTCGCCGAGTTCACCGTGCCGGACACCGCCAAGGGCGATAAGGAGCATGTGTGGCCGATCGCGCTGCCGGACGGCAAGCACATCGTGTTCGTCCTCTGGACCGGGGCGAACAGCACTTCGCAGCTCGCGCTGACCTCGCTGGATGACGGGAAGGTCGTGCCGCTCGGGCTCAAGGGCATGCGCCCCCTCGCCGTGCTCGACGGCGTCCTGGTGTATGTCCAGGCCGACGGATCGGTCATGGCGGTCACGCTGGATGTGGGAGGCAGTCGAGTGACCGGCAAGCCCGTCCCGGTGCTCGACCCGGTGACGGTTGTGGCGGGACTCAACGGCAATTCGGGCGTCTTCCTCTCGCGGGGGGGCGCGCTGGTGACGTCGCGCGGCCTGGTGCACAGCCAGCTGGCGGTTATTTCGCCCGACGGCCGCACGGTGCCGGTGCTCGCGGAGCCCCGGGCGTTCCTTGCTCCGCGCTGGTCGCCGGACGGGCGGCGGATCGCGGTGCTGGTAGCCGAGCAGGGCAAGAGCGATGTGTGGATCTACGACGTCGGCAGCACCACGTTTTCCCGCCTTACGACGAGCGGAACCGCCGCCTCCCTCCAGTGGACGGCGGACGGGAGCCGCGTCGTGTTCGCCGCCGCGGGTGCGAATGCGGGGAACGGCATCTTCAGCCAGCGCGCCGAGGGCGGCTCACCTCCCAAACTGTTGGCAGAATCCAGCGAGCCGACGCCCTGGGGGGTGTTGTCCTCCGATGACAAGCAGGTGGTGGTGCAGGCCTATCACCAGACCAGCTGGGACGTCTTTCGCTTCGGACTCGATTCCGGAAGTACGGGCCAGGGCTACCTCACCACCCGGGCGAACGAGACGAACCCGGCATTCTCACCCGACGGGAAATGGGTGGCGCTCGGCTCCGACGAATCGGGCAAAGACGAGATCTACGTCCGCTCCTTCCCGGATCCGTCCTTCCGCACCCAGGTCTCGGTGGCGGGAGGCTTCGCGCCGGCGTGGTCGGCCGACGGCAGCCGGCTCTACTATCGCGCGGGCGACGCTCTGCTCGCGGCGCGCATTGCCTGGAAGCCGGCGTTCCAGGTTCTTTCGCGCGACACGCTGCTCAGCGCAACCAAGGGGCTGCGCGACTATGACGTTTCGCGGGACGGCAAGCGGGTGCTGGCGCTGCTCTCCAACCGGGACGACTTCCAGCTGGTGGTGGCGCCGAACTGGATCACCGAATTCCGGCGCCGGATGGCGGCCAGCCGGCCCAAATAGTTTCAGGGCGCAAACAGCTCAGCCAGCGGGATCCGCAGCTCGAGCTCCGCATCCCGGAGCCTCCAGCTCAGCAACTCGGTAACGATGGCGGGACGTTCGTCCGCGGGATGCCAGACTTCCACCAGCTGCGCCTCGTCATCCACCACCCAGTAGGTGGGCACTTCGTGCCGCTGATAGGTCAGCCGCTTGACCACCCGGTCACCGCGGGTATGTGAGGGGGAGAGCACTTCCGCGATCAGCTCGAGCCGTTTCACATCGATCCAACTCGGCCCGGGCCCCACCGGAGGG
>DASYPD010000311.1:0-7085 GCA_036007005.1 Gemmatimonadales bacterium | reverse complement strand
CCGTGCCGTGCAACAGGGATAGAACAGCGTCAGCTATCAGCTATCAGCCCGAGGAATAGACTTTTGATGCGACGATCTCAAACTAGAACGCTGCAAACGCTGGGCATCCTCCTGGGCTCACCGGCCGTGGTCAGCGCCCAGGAGCCCGCGCGAATCAGCTTCGAGAGCTATACCCTGCCGAACGGCCTGAAGGTCATTCTGGCCCCCGATCATTCCGCTCAGGTCGTGGCGGTGGACGTGTGGTATCACGTCGGATCGCGCAATGAGGTGAGGGGCCGCACCGGCTTCGCGCATCTTTTCGAGCACATGATGTTCCAGGGCTCCGCCAACGTGAAGAAGGCGGAACACTTCCAGCTGGTGGAGCAGGCCGGAGGCTCGCTGAACGGCAGCACCGCGGAAGACCGCACCAACTATTTCGAGTCGCTGCCCTCCAACCGGCTCAACCTCGGACTCTGGCTCGAGGCGGATCGGATGCGGTCGCTCGCGGTTACCGACTCCACTTTTTCCAACCAGCGCGAAGCAGTGAAGGAAGAGCGGCGCCTGCGGGTCGACAATCAGCCCTACGCCGCGGCGATCTTCGAAGGCATGTACGCGCTCGCCGACAGCGGCAGCTGCTTTCCCTATGCCCATTCGGTCATCGGCTCCATGCAGGACCTCAACGCGGCGAAGACAGCCGACGTCAAGGCCTTTTTCGAGCTCTACTACGCACCGAACAATGCCACGCTCACGGTGGTAGGCGATTTTGAGCCCGCGGAGGCGAAGCAGCTCATCCAGCAGTATTTCGGCGGCATTCCACGCGGCAGTGACCCGCCCGCTGTCGTCTGCGCGGCGACTTTCAACCCCGGCCCGATCCGGCGTCCCTGGCCCGACAGTAAGGCGAACCTTCCCGCCGTCCTGCTCGCGTACCGGGTGCCCGAGTATCGCAGCCCGGACATGCCGGCCCTCGAGCTGCTCGCCACGATCCTGGGTCAGGGAGAGAGCTCGCGGATCAACAAATCGGTGGTGCGGGAGCGCAAGCTCGCCCAGTTCGCGATTGTGCTCTCCAACCCCGCGGCGCCCCGGCGCGGGCCCGGCGTACTGCTCGCGCTCGGAATCGCCAATCAGGGGGTAGGACCGGATTCCCTGGAGGCGGGACTCGCGGCGGAGTTCGCGCGCGTGGTGCGAGAAGGCGTGAGTGAGGCGGAGTTGGCGAAGGCGAAGAACGCCTATCGGACCCAGCTCATCACCCAGCAACAGCGGGCGCTTCCGAAAGCGGAAGCGCTGCAGACCGCCGACCTCTTCCTCGGAGATCCGGAAGCCGTGAATACGAATTGGCGCCGCTATCTGTCGGTGACCACCGCCGATATCCGGCGAGTAGCGGGCACCTACTTCAAGCCGGAGAATTCGCTCGTGCTGCTGATTACACCGGGGGCGGCGCAGTGAACCATCAATTGTCAGCCCCCAAGGCCCGGAGAAGGTCATGGGCCATGGGCTATGGGCTATTGGTTGGCTCGCTGCTCCTTCCCGCCCCCGTGAGCGCGCAGGAGTATCCGAAGACCCCACCGCGCCCGGCCCCGCTCACCACCGCTCCCTTTCCGCCGTTCCATGAAACGGTGCTAGCGAACGGACTCCGGCTCCTGGTGGTGGAAAGTCACAAGCAGCCAGTGGTCTCGTTGTCGCTCAGTTTCGTCGCGGGATCGAGTAAAGACCCCCAAGGCAAAGAAGGCCTCGCGGAGATGGTCGCCGGGCTGCTCAGTAAGGGAGCAGGAAAGCGCAGCGCGGAGGAAGTGGCCGAAGCCATTGAGAGCGCCGGGGGCTCCCTCGGCGCGGCGGCGGGAGCGGACTTCCTGTCGCTCAACTCTACGGTGCTCAGCTCGAGTGTCCCGCTGGCCCTGGAGCTGATGGCGGATGCCGTGCTGCGACCGGCCTTTGCGGAGAAGGAGTTGGAGCTGCTCAGGACGCAGACCCTTTCCGCGCTCCAGGTGTCCCTTACCCAACCGGACGAGCTCGCCGACCGCGCGTTCCGGCGCGCGCTCTACGGATCGCACCCCTATGCCCGCAGCGAAGCGCCGGCGAGCGTGCGTTCCCTGACCCGGGCTGACCTGCTGGCCTTTCAGCGCTCCCGGCTCCGGCCCGGAGGCGCCCTGCTGGTGATCGCGGGAGACGTCAACGCCGCGCAGATCGGGCGCCAGGTGGCGCGGGCCCTGCAGGGCTGGAGCGGCGCCCCGCCCGCCGGCGTTGCGGCGGCGCCACCGCCTGCCCGCAGCAAGACGGAATTGGTGCTGGTGCATCGCCCAGGGTCGGTGCAGTCGAACATCCTGGCCGGCAATCTGAGTTTTCTTCCGACCGACCCACGGCTCTATGCCGCGGCAGTCGCCAACCAGGTCTTGGGAGGCGGTGCGTCGAGCCGCTTGTTCATGATCCTGCGCGAGCAGAAGAGCTGGACTTACGGCGCGTACGCACGGTACGCGCGCCGTAAAGGGGTCGGCTTCTTCGAAGCGAGCACCGAAGTGCGCACCGAAGTGACCGACTCGGCGCTCACAGAGCTGCTGCACCAGCTCGAGCGGATCCGCACCGAGCCGGTCGGGACGACCGAGCTCGAAGCAGCCAAAGGGTCACTCACCGGCCGCTATCCGCTTTCCACTGAGTCGGCGGACCAGGTGGCCGACGCGGTCGCCAATGCGCGGCTCTACGGCCTGCCCCGGGACTACGTGCAGACCTATCGGGTCAAGCTGGCGGCGGTGACCGCGGCGCAGGTACTCGCGACGGCGCAGGCGACCATCCGGCCGCAGAGCGCGGTGATCGTGGTGGTGGGAGACGGAGCGAAGATCTACGATCGGATCAAGGACGTCGCGCCAGTCAGCATCGTCGATCCAGAGGGCAAGCCGCTCACTCCCGGCGACCTCGCGCCCAAGGCGGCGGCGCTGGAGCTCGACCTGGGCGCGCTGGTGCCGCGGCGGGACAGCTTCGCCATTTCATACGGCGGCAATCCCATCGGATGGCAGCGCGCGGTGCTGGAGCAGACCGGGGACGGCTTCCGCTATACCGAGGACACCCAGCTCGCTGGCGTCGTCAACCAGACGACCGTGCTGGAGCTGGACACGACGGGCGGCATGCGCAGCCTCAAGCAAAGCGGCAAGGTGCAGGGCCAGGATGTGGCGATCGACGTGAGCTACGCCGGAGGACGGGCCAAGGGGAGCGCCAAGACGCCGGACCCCAAGACCGGAAAAATCAAGGCGGTGACAATCGACACCGCGCTTACCCCCGGCACCATCGACGACAATGCCATTCAGGCGCTCTTGCCGGCACTCAAGTGGAGCGCCGGTGCCAAGTGGACCATCAACGTGCTCAGCGCCGGCCAGGGCGAGATCAAGCCGTGGACGCTCGCGGTCACCGGCAGCGAGACGGTGAGCGGCCGTGGTGTCACCGTCGCTGCGTATCGCGCCGAGCTGAACGGAGGGGAAGCACCCCTCGTCCTGTGGGTAAGCACGGCGGCTCCGCACCGCCTGGTCAAGATCGCGGTGGCGGGACAGCCGTTCGAGTTCGTGCGAGTGCCGTAAGGGCTATCGGCTATTGGCTATTGGCTAAATGGGCTAAACGAGGAGCGTAAGGTATGAGAACATCGCTGTACTTTGCCGTGACCGTGAGCGCTTGCGCTCACGGGGCGGCTCAGGCCCCGGCGGCGCCCGCCCCCGCGCAACCCGCCGCCGCAGCACCGACGGCGTCACCCTCGACCGACACGCTGAGCTTCGAGCGCCCGCAGTATCCCGCGACGTACAAGCGCCGGGCTAACCCGCCGGTGCTCATTCGCAACGCGACGGTGCTCACCGCGGCGGGGCAGGAGCTCGCCAACGCTTCGGTGCTCTTCCGCGATGGCAAGCTCGTCGCGGTGG
Organism: Gemmatimonadales bacterium; assembly: GCA_036007005.1. GTDB lineage: Bacteria > Gemmatimonadota > Gemmatimonadetes > Gemmatimonadales > GWC2-71-9 > JABFSM01. Next base: position 3,213 of record DASYPD010000311.1, on the reverse strand, counting down.
GGACCAGCGTGCCGGCCCCCGCCGATGCGGTGATCGTGGACGGGACCGGCAAATTCGTGACGCCCGGCATCATCGACACCCACAGCCACCTTGGCGTCTACGCGGCGCCGGGGACCTTTGCCGAGGGCGACGGCAACGAAGCGACCAACCCGGTGACCGCCGAGGTCTGGGCCGAGCACTCGATCTGGCCGCAGGATCCCCAGATCCCGCTCGCGATTGCCGGCGGAGTGACGGTGATGCAGGTCCTCCCCGGCTCCGCCAATCTGATCGGGGGCCGCTCGGTGACGGTGCGGCTGGTGCCGGCGCGCACGGTGCAGGAGATGAAGTTTCCGGGCGCGCCCTATGGGGTGAAGATGGCGTGCGGCGAGAACCCGAAGCGGGTGTATCAGAGCCGGGGACCCTCGACCCGTATGGGAAACATGGCGGGGTATCGCGCCGCCTTCATCCAGGCGGCGGAGTACAAGACGCGCTGGGACAAGTGGCTCAAGGATCGCAAGGGCGATCCGCCGAGCCGGGACCTGAAGCTCGAGACACTGGCCGGCGTGCTGCGAGGCGAGATCTCGGTACAGAACCACTGCTATCGCGCCGACGAGATGGCGCAGATGCTCGACCTCGCGAAGGAGTTCGGCTTCAAGATCCGCTCCTTCCATCATGCGATCGAGGCCTATAAGATCGCCGATCTGCTGGCCGCGAACGGAACGGCCGCCTCGGTCTGGTCGGACTGGGGTGGGTTCAAGATGGAAGCCTTCGACGAGATTCTGGAGAACGCCGCGCTGATCACCCAGGCGGGCGCCCGGGCGGTGATTCACACCGACAGCCCGGACGGGATCCAGCGCATGAACCAGGACATGGCGAAGGCTTACTATGCCGGGGTGCGTGCCGGCATCACCCTAACCCGCGACCAGGCCCTGCGCTGGATCACCGCCAACCCTGCCTGGGTGCTGGGCATCGAGCAGTCGACCGGCTCGCTGGAAGCCGGCAAGACGGCCGACGTGGTGCTCTGGTCCGGCGATCCCTTCTCGGTCTACTCCAAGGCGGAGAAGGTCTGGAACGACGGCTGGCTGCTGTTCGACCGGCTGGACCCGAAACATCAGTACGCGACGGATTTCAATCTGGGGCAGACGGCGCCGGGGGTGGGACGATGAAGCGCTATGGGCTATGGGCTATGGGCTATGGGCTCTGGGCTACTGCGCTCCAGCCCGCCTCTCCTCTGCTGGCGCAAACCCTCGCGATCACGGGGGGCACGGTGTATCCCGTCTCGGGCCCGAAGATCGAGAACGGCACGATCGTGATCAGCAACGGCAAGATCACCGCGGTGGGCAGCAACCTGACCGTGCCGGCGGGCGCAGTTCGGATCGATGCCGCGGGCAAATGGATCACGCCGGGCTTCATCCACGCCAATGCGAACGCCGGGTTAGGGGTGGCCGGAATCGGAGGCGAGGGGGAGGGCGGCATCCAGGGCGAGGTGAACCCGTCATTCAACCCCATCGAGGGTGTGGATCCCGCGGCTTTCACGATTCCCATCGCCAGGACCGGAGGCATCACCGGAGCCCTGCTGCCCCCCAACGGCAGCTTGCTCCCGGGCCAGGCTCCGGCGGTGCTCTATTCCGGCAACCGCATCGAGGAGATGCTCGTCAAGCGCAACGCCGCGCTGGTGCTCGATCTCTCGAGCGGCAGCAAACAGGCCGGCGGCGGCAGCCGGGCGGGGACGCTGGCACGGGTCCGCCGGCTGTTCGACGATGCACTGGAGTATTCGCGCCGCAAGGCGGACTTCCAACGCGCCGCGATTCAGCCGCTCTCCGCGCCCGCCAGGGAGCTGGAAGCCCTGCTGCCGGTGCTGCGCGGCGAAGAGACCGTGGCGATCGCCGCGAATCGCCGGATGGATATCGAGAACGCCCTGAGGCTCACCCGGGAGTACAAGCTGCACACCGTGCTCTTCGGCGCGGTCGAGGGCTGGCAGATCGCCAAGGAGATCGCGGCCGCCGGCGTGCCGGTGGTGGTCGAGCCGCTGCACGACATCCCGAGCTTCGATGGCTTGGGCGCGCGACTCGACAACGCGACACTGCTACGCGAAGGCGGCGTCAAAGTCATCATCGCGCAGGGCGATCCCGGCGGGGAGCGCAACTTGCGCTATGCGGCCGGCAACGCCGTGCGAAACGGGATGCGCTGGGACGACGCGCTGGAAGCGATCACCGCCATGCCCGCCACCGCGTTCGGACTGGCGGATTACGGGACCCTTGGCCCGGGCAAGGTGGCCAACGTCGTCGTGTGGTCCGGCGATCCCTTCGATTTCGCGAGCGTCGCGGAGCACGTGTATATCCGCGGGCAGGAAATGCCGCTGCGCACCCGAGAGACGGAGCTGCGCGACAAATACCGCACTCTGCCGGTCAAGGTACCCTGAGCGATGACACCAATGAAAAGCGCATTCATCCTGGTTGGGCTGCTCGCCGTCTCCCCCCCGGTCGGGCTCAGCCAGGTTCCCGTGCAGCCCGCGGGCACCACGGGGTTCGTGAAAGAGTTCGGCACCATGTGGACCTTCGATGCGCCCCCACTGCAGTACTGGAAAGCCCAGTACGGCTTCGCTGCCGACTCCGCCTGGCTGGCCCACGTGCGGCTCTCCGCGGTGCGGATTCCCGGGTGCTCGGCGTCGATCGTGTCGGAGCGCGGACTGGTGATGACCAATCATCACTGCGCTCGTTCCTGCATCACGGCGGTGTCGACCCCAGACAGCAATTACCAGGAGCTCGGCTTCGTGGCGCGAACCGAGCAGGACGAGCGCAAGTGTCCGAACATGACGGCCGACCAGCTCCAATCCATCGAGGACGTGACGGCTCGTATCCGCAGTGCCACCACGGCGACCACCACCGCACGGCTGGTGGCCCAGCGCGATTCCGCGATCGCCCAGATCGAGCAGCAATGCGATCAAACCAGCGGACAGCTCTGCCAGGTCGTGACGTTCTACCAGGGCGGCCGCTACTCGCTCTACCGTTACCACCGCTACACGGATCTCCGCCTGGTGATGGCGCCCGAGGAGGCGGCGAGCTTTTACGGCGGCGACCCCGACAACTTCACCTTCCCGCGCTATGACCTCGACGTCTCCCTGGTGCGCCTCTACGAGAACGGTGCGCCGCTCCATCCCGCGGATTACCTGAAGTGGAGCGGCGCGGGAGCGGGGGAGGACGAGCTGGTGTTCGTGGTCGGCAACCCCGGCTC
>DASYPD010000310.1:0-3275 GCA_036007005.1 Gemmatimonadales bacterium | reverse complement strand
TTCTCGCGCCAATTCACCATCTTCGACGAAGATGACCGGACCGCGCTGATCCGGCGGCTGCTCGAGGAGCGCAACATCTCTCCCAAGCTTTTCCCGGCCCGGGCGGTCCAGGCGGTGATCTCCTCGGCGAAAAACCGGATGTTGAGCGGAGAACAGCTCGCCGTCGCGTCGGGTTTCGACCGGCTCGCGCAGATCGCCGCCGAGCTCATGGATCCACTCGCGGCCGCGCTGAAGCGGCAGAACGCAATGGATTTCGACGATCTGATGCTGCATCCGCTCACGCTCTTCCGCGAGCATCCCGACCGGCTGGCGTGGTGGCGGGAGCGTTTCTCCTTTGTGCTGGTGGACGAGTTCCAGGATACGAACCGCGCCCAGTACGAGCTGGTCCGCCAGCTCGGCGCGCACGGCAACGTCTTCGCGGTGGGGGACGACGACCAGTCGATCTATGGCTGGCGCGGAGCGGAAGTGCGTAACATGCGGCAATTCCAGAGCGATTTCCCGGACTCGCGGCTGCTGCGCCTGGAAGAGAATTACCGCTCCAGCCAATTGATCCTCGATGCCGCCAATGCCGCCATCTCGCGCAACGTGGCGCGCCTCGGCAAGACCCTGCGCACGCGCCGCGCCGGCGGCGAGTCGGTGACCGTGGTGGCCACGGCCGACGAACGGGACGAAGCCGAGTGGATCGCGCGGGAGCTGGCACGGCGCAGCGCGGCGGGCGAATGGCCGCTGGAGGAGATGGCGATCCTCTATCGCACCAATTCGCAGTCGCGCGCGCTGGAAGAGGCGCTGCGCCGCTTCGGAGTGGCGTATCGGGTGGTCGGGGCGATCAGCTTCTACGAGCGGCGCGAAGTGAAGGACCTGCTGGCCTACCTGCGTGTGGTAGCCAATCCCGCGGACGACGAGGCGTTCCTCCGCGCGGTCGGGGTGCCGCGCCGCGGGATCGGAGAGGCGAGCGTCGAAGCGTTCCGCGCCGCCGCCACCGCCTGGGGCAAGACGCTGCTCGAGACGGCCCGCATCGCCGACCGCATCACGGGGTTGCGGCCCAACGTGCGCGAGGGGTTGCAGCGCTTCGCGGCGCTGCTCGATGATCTGCGCGCCAGGAGCGTGGACTCGGCCCCCGTTCTGGTGCTGGAAGAGTTGATCCGCGCGCTCGACTACGAACCGGTCCTGCTGGCCGAAGGGCCCGAGGGCGCCGACCGGTGGGAAAACGTCCGCGAGCTGGTGGCCGGCGCCGCGGAGTGGTCGGAAATCGTGACGGAGGATGAGGCGGAGGGAGGGACACCGCTGGAGCGCTATCTCGCCGACGCGGCGCTGGTCACCGCGGCGGATTCCGCCGAAGGTGATTCTGGCGTGACCCTGATGACGCTGCACACGGCCAAGGGACTGGAGTGGCCCGTGGTGGTGATCTCGGGGTTGGAAGACGGACTCTTTCCGCTGGGCCGCGCCATGGAGACGCAGGAGGGACTGGAGGAAGAGCGCCGGCTCTTCTATGTGGGCCTCACGCGCGCCAAGGACAAGCTGTATCTCAGCTGGGCGCGCGCGCGGCGCCGCGGCGGCGAGCTGCGCCCCGCGATCGTGTCACGCTTCCTGGAATCGATTCCGCCGGAGTTACTGGAGGAAAAGAGCACCGCCTCCCTGTGGGCTCCGCGGCGCACCTCCGGCGGCTGGCTGGCGCCGTGGGAAGTGACCACGGTGCCGCGCGCCACGCCGACCCGGCTGTACGCGATCGACGAGGATCTGCAGAACCAGGATGCGCCGCGACTGGTGAAGGGAGAGCGGGTGCGGCACCGCCGTTTTGGCAGCGGCACGGTACAGGGGCTGTCGGGGGTGGGCAAGGATCTCAAGGTGAGCGTGTTATTCGACGACGAAAGCGTGGGGCTCAAGCAGTTGCTGGTCGGCTTCGCCGGCCTCGAGCGTGACTGGGGAGAGGGAGCATGAGCGTGACCGCGAAGGAGGTCGATCACATCGCCCGGCTCGCCGAGCTCGCGGTCGAGCCGGCCGAGCTGCCGGCGCTGACGGAGCAGCTGGACCGGATCGTCGGCTTCGTGGCCCAGCTCGCCGAGCTGGGTGAGCTGCACGACGCCGGGAGGTACCTTGCAGGCCCGGCGGCAACGCCGCTGCGGCGCGACGAGGTGCGGCCGGCGGCGCTGGCACGCCAACCGGCGGAGTTCGCGCCGGAGTTCATCGACGGATTCTTCGTGGTCCCGCGGCTCGGCGCGATGGAGGAGGCAGAGCCCTGAGCGCGCAGCAGCTTGCCCGCGAAGTCGGGCAGCGGCTCCGCGCCCTCGACGAGCGCGGGCTCAACGCGACGCTTGCCTGGTCGCCGGCGGCGCTCGAGGCCGAAGCCGCGCGGGTCGATCGGCTGCCCGCCGAGGGGGCGCTGCAGGGGGTGGCGATCGCGCTCAAGGACAACATCGTCACGGTCGAGCAGCCGACGACCTGCGGCTCCCGCATCCTCGAAGGCTATCGTTCCCCCTACAACGCCACGGTCGTGGACCGGCTGCGCGCGGCCGGAGCGCTGGTGGCCTGCAAAGCCAACCTCGACGAGTTCGCGATGGGCTCGTCGACCGAGCATTCCGCCTATGGCCGGGTGCGGCATCCGCTGGATCCGGAACGGGTGCCGGGCGGCTCGTCAGGCGGTTCCGCAGCGCTGGTGGCGGCCGGCGCCGTGCCCGCGGCGCTCGGCTCGGAAACCGGCGGCTCGGTGCGCCAGCCAGCGGCCTTCTGCGGTGTGGTGGGCCTGAAGCCGAGCTACGGGCGGGTCAGCCGGTACGGACTGGTGGCATTCGGCTCCTCGCTCGATTGCATCTCGTCGTTCGGCCGTACCGTCGCGGATGCCGAACGCGTTCTGGCGATCATCTCCGGACCCGACCCGCGCGACGCGACGACGCTCGACCGGCCGCCGCTGCAACCGCTGCCCGCGCCGGCCTCGCTCGCGGGTCTCACGGTCGGGCTTCCCGCCGAGTACTTCCCGCCTGATCTCGATGCCGGAATACGCGCGGGCTGCGACCGAGCCGTTGCCGCGCTGCGCGAGCTGGGCGCCACGGTGGTGAACGTTTCACTCCCCCACTCGCGCTATGCGGTCCCCACCTACTACATCATCGCGCCCGCGGAAGCCGCCGCGAACCTGGCGCGCTACGACGGCGCGCGTTATGGCCCCCGGCTGGGGGGCGAGGGCGGCGACGTGCGCGCGCTCTATCGGGCGACCCGCGGCAAGGGATTCGGCGCGGAGGTCCGGCGGCGCATCCTGATCGGCACCTACGTGCTGAGCGCGG
>DASYPD010000309.1:0-2485 GCA_036007005.1 Gemmatimonadales bacterium | reverse complement strand
GCCGCCATCCGCCTGATCGAGCTCGTCGGCGGCACCCTGATCGAGGCCTGCTTCGTGATCGATCTGCCCGAGCTGGGCGGCAGCAAGCTGCTGAAACTGGGCGGGCATGCGGTCTTCACGCTGCTGGCATTCGAGGGCCATTGAAGGTCGGGGGCAGAGCCTACCGCACGCTGTGGCTGGCGGACGACGGCTGGGCGGTCGAGATCATCGATCAGACTCGCCTGCCCGCCGAGTTGCAGGTGCTGCGGCTGACGACGCTCGCCGAGGCCGCGCGGGCCATCCGCACCATGCAGGTCCGCGGGGCGCCCCTGATTGGAGTGGCCGCCGCCTACGGCGTCTGTCTCGCCCTGCGGGAGGACCCGTCCGATCGCGCGCTCGCCGCCGCGGGTGAGGTCCTGCTCCAGACCCGCCCAACCGCCGTCAACCTGCGCCATGCGCTCGATCAGATGCGCTCTGCCGTGTGCGCTGTGCCGCCCGCCGATCGCGTCGCGCTGGCCTATCGGCGGGCCGCCGAGCTGGCCGAAGAGGACGTCGCGATCTGCGCGGCGATCGGCGCCCACGGCGAGCCGCTCTTGCGCGAGCTCTGGAATCGCAAGCAGCAGCGCGAGCCGGTGCAGGTGCTCACTCACTGCAACGCGGGCTGGCTCGCCGCCATCGATTGGGGCACCGCGCTCGCCGCCGTCTATCGCGCCCACGACGCCGGCCTGCCGCTGCACGTCTGGGTGGATGAGACGCGGCCCCGCAACCAGGGCTATCTCACCGCCTGGGAGCTCGCGCAGCATGGGGTGCCGCACACGGTAATCGTGGATAACGCTGGCGGGTTACTCATGCAGCAGGGCCGCGTGGATGTCTGCCTCGTCGGCACCGATCGCACCACCCGCACCGGCGACGTCGCCAACAAGATCGGGACCTATCTCAAGGCGCTCGCGGCGAAGGATACCGGGGTGCCCTTCTATCCCGCGGTGCCCTCACCCAGCATTGACTGGAGCGTGCGTAACGCGGCGGAGATTCCCATCGAGGAGCGCGCCGCGAGCGAAGTGCACTCCTATCCGGGCATGCCGGCGCATAACCCGGGTTTCGATGTCACTCCCGCGCGACTGCTGACGGGACTGCTGACGGAGCGCGGGGTATGTGAGGCATCGGAGCAGGGACTGCTGTCACTCTTCCCGGAGCGCGCCACACCTACCACTTGAGCAGGCGCAAGTCATCCAGGAAACCCGCGACCGGGACCAGCGAAGAAACGCTGGGCTCGCGCTTGAACGCCCGCGCGGCGGATTGCAGAGCCGTCGGGATGTGGTTTCCCGTCCGTTCGCGATAACGGCGGTGCTGCCGAGCCATGGTGTGATACACGATCAGCAGCGCGCGCAGCTCGTGGGAGGGCGGAACCGAGGCCGGCCCGGTGGCGGGCGCCGGGCGTCGAATTCGAGCGGGCTGGCTTCGTCGCGGAGGTGCGCTATCCCGGCGCTGAATGGCGTGGTTCGCGCTCAGGACCCGAGCGCGCACCCGCTCGAGCAGTGAGGTATTCAGGGGGGTGGGGCTCTGGCAGTCCGACATGGGGACCTTCTTGTGACGAGAGCAGGTCGTAGCTGGGCAAGGGACGACCGAGGAAAGATAGCGCCCTCCGCGATTCGGGGCTGGCACCGGGGCGGTGGTGGCTGCCGTCTTGGCATACACTCCCCTCCGTCGGGGCGAGCGCGGGTTAGGTTCCTGGTTTCCCGGCCGAGCGGTGCATCGGGGCGCCGCTGGCGCGTCTCTTGAGGATCGGAGGTAACCATATGATCCTCGCACTGTTCGCTTTTCGGCTGCGGTCGGAGGCTCACGCGGAGTTTGAGCGTACCGTCGCGCGCATGGTCGAGCTCGTCCGCACGATCCCCGGTTTCATCTCGCTGGATCTGTTCAGGTCGGAGGACGGGCGAACTCTGGCCGTTCCGCGCTTCGAGTCGGAAGCATCCTTGCTGACGTGGCGCAATCATCCGGAGCACCTGAAGGCCCAGCACCAGGGGATCGAGCTTTTCTTTGATGACTACTGGATCGACGTCTGCTCGACCATCCGGTCGTATGAGTTCCATCGGGAAGACCGGACGCCGACTCCGCCCGCGCAGACAAGCGCGGGTTAGGCTGCCACTCCAGGGGAGAGCTCCGGCATCATACCACTCTGTCGCTCCCCCCGTCGATCGGAATCTGTGCCCCGGTCGTCTTTGCGAACGCCGGCCCCACCAGCGCTAACACGGCATTCGCCACATCCCGGGTGGTGATCTCCACCCCGAGCAGGTTGTTCCGCTGATACTCCTCCACCGTCATTCCGTACTGTTTCGCTCTCGCCGCCAGTACCTCAGGGGTCCACGCCGCCGTGTCGAGCACCAGATGGGGATGCAGCGTGTTGACCCGGATCCCGTCCCGACCCAGTTCCAGCGCGGCCACCCGTCCGAGCTGGGTCAATCCCGCCTTGGCCACCGAGTAGGCCGCCGCCCCCGGGCCCGGCGCC
>DASYPD010000308.1:0-5461 GCA_036007005.1 Gemmatimonadales bacterium | reverse complement strand
GCCGCCGCGGCGGGACCGAAGGTGTCCGAGCGCTCCCCGCGCACCAGCAGCAGCGGAAGTCCGCGGTCGAGCCGGCTCAGCTCCTCCCAGCTGTCGGTGGAGATCGATTCGTAGTAGTGCGCCTCCCATTCTCTCGGCCAGCTCAGCCGGAAACCGCCCTCCGCGGCGGGATGCAGCATCGCCTGCGCGTAGCGGCGCAGCATCTCGTCGCTCCAGTCCGCGAAGAGCCGGCGTGCCCGCCAGTAGGAATACGCTTCCGCGATGCTGCTGAAGCGGTCCCGCCGGGTTAGGGCGCCCTGCACCAGCGGACGCTCTTTCGTCCCGCCCCGCCGCCGCTGCTCGGCCAGCTCAGCAAGCGTCTCGGCCGGCAGGATTGTGGGATCGAGCAGCGCCACGCCGCGGAAGCGCGCCGGCTCCCGCACCGCGGCGAGCAGCACCGCGACACCCCCGAACGAGTGGCCGATCGCGAACGCCGCGCCGAGCCCATGCCGTCGCATTCCCTCGAGCAGGTCGTCCGCCAGCGGATCCCAGGTTCCCGGCTCCGCAGGCGGCTGCCCGGCGTCGTCCCACAGCGCGCGCGGCGGCAGGCACACGACCCGATAGCGTTCCCCGAGAGGCGCGAGCGCGGGCCGGTAGGTCTCGGGGGGAAAACCATTGGCGGGCAGGAAAACAACCGGCGGTCCCGTGCCGCCCAGCTCGATCAGGGGATAGGGCATGGGCGGGGGAACCTAATAGATTCCTGCCATGCTCACCTCGCTCTGGCGTGCCGGCCTTGCGGCGCTCGCTACGCTGCTCACGGGCGCTCCGCTTGCTGCACAGGCCCTCGACAAATCCGAGCTCGCGATTCGCAATTGGATCGCCGCGCACCACACAGAGCAGATCGGCCTGCTCCAGCGCATGGTCGACATCCCGAGCGGAACCCTGAATGTCGCCGGGGTCCGTGCCGTCGGAGCGCTCTACCGCGCCGAGCTCGACGCGCTCGGCTTCACGACCCGCTGGGTCGCCCTCCCCGCCGAGATGCATCGGGCCGGACATCTCGTCGCCGAACGGGACGGCTCCCGGCGGCCGAAGGGGGGCAAGCGCCTGCTCTTGCTCGGACATTTCGATACCGTGTTCGAGGGGCCCGCGCAGAAATTCGTGCGGACCGATTCCATCGCGCGCGGCGCCGGCAGCAGTGACATGAAGGGCGGGGACGTGATCCTGCTCTATGCCTTGAAGGCGCTCGCTGCGACGGGCCAGCTCGACCGCATGGACGTCAAGGTGGTGATCACCGGGGACGAAGAGGCCACCGGTCATCCCATCAGCATCGCGCGCCAGGCCCTGATCGAGGCCGCCACCCGCAGCGATCTCGCGCTCTCGTTCGAGGGCGGCGGCCGCGACAACGCGAGCATCTCCCGTCGGGGCGCGAGCGGCTGGCTGCTCCGCGTCACCGCGCGCCAGGCGCATTCCGCCGGGATCTTCGGCGCGGGAGCGGGTTATGGGGCGGTCTATGAGGCCGCCCGGATTCTCAACGCCTTCCGCGAGACCCTGGCCGGGCAACCCGGCCTCACCTTCAATCCCGGCATCATCGCGGGCGGCGCCGAGCTCAGCGTGGATACCTCGGGATACTCCTACGAGGTCTCAGGCAAGACCAACATCATCGCGCCTGCCGCGATCGTCCGCGGCGACCTGCGCTTTCTCACCGAAGGCCAGAAGGATTCCGCCCGCGCCGCGATGCGAGCCATCGTGTCCCAGAACCTCCCCGGCACCAGTGCCGAGCTCAGCTTCGAGGACAGCTATCCGGCCATGCCGCTGACCCCCGCCGGCGAGGCGGTGCTCGCCCAGTACGATACGGTGAGCCGCGCGTTAGGCTATCCCGCGGTGCAGGCGCTCGACGCCACCCGCCGCGGTGCCGGCGACCTCTCCTTCGTCGCCCCCTACATCCCCGGCATTGACGGTCTGGGCGCGCTGGGCAACGGCGCGCATTCGCCCTCCGAGTCGGTGCAGCTCCCCTCGCTCACCATGCAAACCGAGCGCGCGGCGCTCCTGATGCTCCGCCTCGCCGGTGTGCGCACCCGATGACAGCGGTCACTGATCATCGGTCACTCGCCCCGTTGCCTGAGCTTCCCGATCTCACCGTGTACCTCGAGGCGCTGGAGCGCCGCCTCGTCGGGCAGCCGCTCGAAGGGATCACCCTCAAGAACCCCTTCCTGCTCCGCAGCGTCGAACCGCCCCTTGCCGCGACGCTGGGCCGCAGCGTCATCGGCGTGCGCCGGCTCGGCAAGCGAATCGTCCTCGACCTGGGCGGAGAGCTCTTCCTCGTCATCCACCTCATGATCGCGGGCCGGCTCAAGTGGCTCGCGCGCGGCGCCAGAGGCCCGGGCCGGATCGCGCTTGCCGTGTTCGACTTTCCCCACGGCAGCCTGATCCTCACCGAGGCGGGCACCAGGCGACGGGCCTCACTCCACGTGGTCCAGGGGGAGTCGAACCTCCAGGTCGAGGATCGCGGCGGGATCGAGGTCCTCGAGGTGTCCCTCACCCACTTCGCCCGGCGGCTGCGCTCCGAAAGTCATACTGTCAAGCGCGCCCTCACCGATCCCCGGCTCTTCAGCGGGATCGGTAACGCCTACTCCGACGAGATCCTCCACGCCGCCCGGCTGTCCCCCCTCGCGCTCAGCGGCCGCTTGAGTGATGCGGAGGTGGCGCGTCTCTACGCCGCGGCGCGCGAAACCCTAACCCGCTGGACCGACACGCTGCGCCGGGCCGCGGGAGACGCGTTCCCCCTAGGCGTGACCGCGTTCCGGGAAGGCATGGCGGTGCACGGCCGCTTCGGCAAGCCGTGCCCGGTCTGCGGCAGCCCCGTCCAGCGCATCCGCTACGCGGAGAACGAAACCAACTACTGCGCGCGCTGCCAGACCGGTGGCCGCCTGCTCGCCGACCGCGCGCTCTCACGCTTGCTCAAGAGTGACTGGCCCCGCTCCCTCGATGAGCTCGACTAGGAGGAGGACATGCTCGGCAATCTCATCGTCGTGCGCTTTGCCGACGGGACCGTCCAGAAGGGAACCAGCTTCGACGTCGATCCCCAGCGCCCGCTCTGCCATTTGCGCGAGGGTAACACGATGAGGGAAGTCTCCCTTGGCAAGCTGAAGGCGCTCTTCTTCGTAAAGACCCTCGATGGTCGGCCCGAGTATCACGAGGTGAAGTCTCCCCTCCCGGGCGATCCCCGCCTGATCGGCGCCCGGCTGGTCCGCATCCGCTTTCAGGATGGCGAGGAGTTGGTCGGCCTGATGAACCGCTTCCCACCGATCGCGCCGTTCTTCTTCGTGCTCCCGGTCGATCCCGCGAGCAACAACATTCGCATTCTGGTCAATCGCAGCGAGGTGAAGGAGGTCGCGGAGCTGTCTCCGGCCGAGCTCGCGGCCAGAGAAGATCCGGGCGCCGAACCTCGGTGATCACGCCGGCGGGCGCCGCGCGGGCCGCCCCGCTGTTTGCTCTGCTCATGCTCGCCTCCGCCTGCGCCCGAACCGTTCCGGAGACGCCGCTCCAGAGGCTGCACTACCTCGCCACCGCTACGCAATTCGGACCGGTCAGCTTTCGCGATCCGCTCGGCGCGCTCTCGCCCGACGGTCGCTGGCTCGCCTACGCGGTGCAACAGCACCTCTATCTGCAGCCCGTTCCGCTGGGCCCGCTGGTGAGCGACGGACTTGAAGCAGGCGTGATCCTGCATCTCACCTGGAGCCCCGATTCCCGTCGCGTCATCCTCGATCGCCGCGGCGCCGCGCCGCGCTGGCGCGCCTACGAGCTCGAGTCACACAGCGAAGTACCGCTCTGGCGCCCGGATCTCGAACTGCGCGCCACGGCGGATAGCGGCGCGGCGCTGGAGGTCCGGGTTGATTCGCTGCGCCAGCTCACCTGGTCGCGGGACGGCAGCCGCATCGCGGGGGTCCGGGTGAGCGAGCGCGGCTCGGAGCTCTGGAGCTTCACCGCCGGGGGCGATAGCGCGCGCGTGCTTCGCTCGGCCGAGCGGCTGAGCTTTCCGGTCTTTGCCCCCGACGGCCATCTCGCCTGCCTCAGCGATGACGGAACCATTCAAGTCGTCAGCAATCCCTGCGGCAAAGAATCCGGACCTGGCATCGAGGCCTACGGTCCGCTCGCGTTCTCCTGGGACGGCAGCACGCTCTATTACGCCGCGCCCGACTCGCTCTCCGCGCGGGCCCTGGCCCTCTTCGCCATGCCGGTGACCGCGAACGCCGTCGCGCAGCTCACCAGCTTTGCGCGCGACGCCTACGCGCCCTCCGTCGCGGAGGACGGCAGCGTCCTCTTCACGCTGCAGAGTTATCGCACCGTGGTGGGCGTGGTGTCGGCGAGTGGCGGGCCGGTTCACGCCGTCGCGACTTTCCAGAGCGAGACGCCGTCCTGGGATCCCGCCGGCACCTCGCTCGGCATCACCTTCGGCGCCTGGCGGCGCGTGGCCGATGACTTTCACTATCCCGACATCGCGCAGGACATCGGCAGCATCCCGGTGGATACCGAAAATCCCGCCACCCAGCCCACCCGGATCGTGGAAGCCTCGCCCTCCGAAGATCAATCGCTCGCCTGGTCCCCCAACGGCCAGTGGATCGCCTACCACTCGCATAAGAACGCGGGGGATGACCTCTGGCTGCTGCCCGCGGATCTCTCCGCGCCGGCGCGCCGCCTGACCTCGTTCGGACGCGGCGCGGAAACCGGCTGGCCGCGCTGGTCGCCCAACGGGAACTGGCTCGCCTTCGACGCCAATGCGCGCGGCATCACGCCGCCGCATTCGGTGATCTATGTCATGGGGATGGACCAGCAGCGCGGGGTAGCAACCGGCGCGGAGCATGCCGTCTCCCTCGCGGGGTTCTCGGGCGATGCAGTGCACGCCGAATGGCTCCCGGACAGTGACCGGCTCGCGGTGCTCGGCGAGGAAGCCGCGGGACACTGGGCCCTGCTCGTGGTGCCGCGCCCGGGCGGCCCCGTCCAGGTCGTACACCGCTGGGCGAGCGAGCACCGCTTCGCGGGACTCGCCGTCTCGCCCGATGGCAGGTGGGCGGCCTTCATTGCGCCCGCGGGAAACTGGTTCCAGCTCTTCCGGATCCCGCTCGCCGGCGGTGCACCGGAGCAGCTCACCTTCGACCCGACCAACAAGAGCCAACCCGCCTGGTCGCCCGACGGCCGTCGCATCGCGCTCACCCTCTGGGACTACGCGGTGCAATTCTGGATCCTACGGTGAGCGGTAAGCGGTGAGCGGTGAGCGGTAAGCGGTGAGCGGTGAGCGGTGAGCGGTGAGCGGTGAGCGGTGGCTCACCGCTTCAGCTGTGCCTCCCGGGTCGCCCGGAACTCATTACCCGCCCGCCACTCGGGAAACCGCGCCGCCTGCGCGATCCGATAGCCCATCGTCAGGAACAGCTTCAGGTCCTCCGCCGCGCCGCTCAGATCCCAGCCCGGCTTGATCTCGTCCGAC
>DASYPD010000307.1:0-2436 GCA_036007005.1 Gemmatimonadales bacterium | reverse complement strand
GGCAGCCTGACCATCACCCGCTCCTATAAGTTCTGGGACGCCAACGACGTCGTGATGGATCATTACGATGCGGCGCTCACCGCGAAAGCCAACATCCAGACCCATATCTCGGGCGAGCGCAGCGGCGAGTCGTGGAGTGGCAGCGTGGATCGCACGCGCGACATGACGGCCACCGGGCTCTTGGGTACCGAGACTACGCGCACCTGGAACGGCACCGGCACGAGCGACGTAACCCGCAGCCGCCACAACGACAGCGGCGAAGAGCGCTCCTACAATCTCAGCTGCACCTTAACGGTGACCGATGTGGTAGTGCCGGTTCCGCACAGTGACGAGCGCTGGCCGCTGAGCGGCACGATTACCCACCAGTGCACCATCACGTTCGTGGGCGGCCCGCACGATGGACAGACTATCACGCGCACCGCGACGGTAACCTTCAACGGCACCCAGACGGTCACGGTGCACGTGGGAGACAAGTCCTTCGATATCGATCTCAAGACCCGGCACCGGGGGGGAGAAAGGCCGTGAAGCCGGTGAGCAGTGAGCGGTGAGCAGTAAGCGGGGGGCCACGGTGGCCCCCCGTTATCTTTTCCGGAGGGCTCGTCCCGCTTACCGCTTACCGCTTACCGCTTACTGCCTTGCTGGCCCGCTTCCGGTTCCTGGCGCTCTATCTGGCGTATTGGCTGCTCCTCTTCGCGTGCCTGCGCGCGATCTTTCTGGCCGCGTTCGCGAGCCAGGCGATGGCCTTGTCGCTGGGGACACTGCTGGGCACGTTCGCCAATGGGCTCCGGCTGGATCTCTCCGCGGCGGCCTATCTGTGCCTGGTCCCCTGGCTCCTGCTGGTGCTCGCGAGCCTGCCGCGCGCCGGCTCGCGGCCGCTCGCACTCATCCTGCCGTGTACCGCCGCCGCGGCGACGCTGCTGGTGCTGCTGGCCAGCGCCGACCTCGGCGTGTTCGACGGCTGGGGCCAGCACATCGATGCCGGGGTGCTGGGGTATCTTCCTAACCCGCGCGAGGCCTGGGCATCGGCGGGCCTCGAGCCGCGCGGGTTATTGTTGGCGCTCTGGCTCTCGGTGAGCGTGCTCTTCGTCCGGCTCGCCCGGCGCGTGCTGGCGCTGCGGCTCCGAACCCTGCCACCACTCGACCCTCCAACGGCAGGTGCGTTGCTGCTCTGCGCCGGTGCGCTGGTGATTCCGGCGCGCGGCGGCCTGCAACTCATTCCCGTCAATCAGAGCAGCGCCTACTTCTCGCCGCAGCGCTTTGCCAATCAGGCAGCGCTGAACGTCGGCTGGAACTTCTTCGATACCTGGAGGCGCCGGCTCGACCGGCGCCACAATCCCTATCTAGTCATGCCGATGGATTCGGCGCGGGCGCTCGTTGCCAGAGCGCGGGAGCGCCCACCCGAGCACGGGGACGCAGCCCGGCGGCCCCGCCTGCTCGCCACGCTACACCCCAACATTCTGCTCATCGTGTGGGAAAGTTTGACCGCCCGGGCGGTCGAGCGACTGGGTGGGCTGCGGGGGATTACTCCGGAGTTCGACTCCCTCGCACGAGAAGGGCTCCTGTTCCGACGCTTCTATGCCTCGGGGGATCACACGGAAAAGGGAGTAGCCGCCTTGCTCTCGGGCGCGCCGAGCCTGCCCAACGCGTCCATCCTGCGGGTCCCTTCGAAAGCGGCCAGCTTGCCGATGCTATCTCAGGATCTCGCCGCCGCCGGCTATCACACCGCATTCTACTACGGAGGAGAACTCGGCTTCGGCAATCTGCGCAGCTTCACTCTGGAAGGGCGCTTCGAGCGAGTACTCGGCAAGCGCGATTTCCCCCGCTCGTCCTGGAGCTCGAAGTGGGGCGCGCACGACGACGCGGTGGCCGATCGGATACTGAACGATCTGGGCCGCATGCAGACGCCGTTTTTCGTCACCTGGCTCACGCTGAGCAGCCACGAGCCGTTTGATGTCCCTGGTGCCACGCGGGTGCTGGGCCGCGACGCGGAGGCGCGCTTCCTGAACTCGCTCGCGTACACCGATCAGGTGGTGGGAAGTCTGCTGCGCCGCGCGAGCGCCGAGCCCTGGTGGGCTAACACGCTGGCGATCGTGGTCGCGGATCACTCGAAGCTCCTCGAGCGCAGCGACGCCGGTGCCGCGTTCAAGTCGGCGGAGAGCTGGTTTCACATCCCCATGCTCTGGACCGGAGGAGCGCTCGCTGTGCAGGGAGAAAGCACCGCGCTGGGTGGACAGACCGATCTGGCGCCGACCGTGCTCCGCACGCTGGGCCTGCCGGGAGCCGAGCGCTATCGCTTCGGCCGCGATCTTTTCGCGGGCGAGAGAGCGCCGTTCGCGTTCTATGGCTTTGAGGAAGGGTTCGGCCTGGTCACCGAGCGCGCCAGCCTCGTCTGGGAGCGGACACCCGCCAGGGTCACCGTCTGGAGCGGGACTCCGG
>DASYPD010000306.1:0-1991 GCA_036007005.1 Gemmatimonadales bacterium | reverse complement strand
GTGCTGGTCACCGATTTCATTCAGTTCGGCATTGCGATGGCCGGCTCCTTCTCGGCGGCGTACTTCGCCCTCAAGCAGCCGGAAGTGGGCGGGCTCGCCGGGCTGATCGCGCGCAGCGATCCGAGCACCCTCCGCCTGGTTCCGGACTTCGGCGACTGGGGCATGACCCTCTCGGTGTTCGTCATCCCGCTCACCATCCAGTGGTGGTCGGTCTGGTACCCCGGAGCGGAGCCCGGCGGCGGCAGCTACATCGCGCAACGCATGCTGGCGGCCAAGAGCGAGCGCGACGCGCTGGCGGGTACCCTCTTCTTCAACGTCGCCCATTACGCGCTGCGCTCCTGGCCCTGGATCATCGTCGCCCTGGCCTCGATCCTGGTCTATCCGAATCTCTCCGACATCGCGCGCACCTTTCCCTATGTCGATCCGCACCTGATCGGCCACGATATGGCGTATCCGGCGATGCTGCGCTTCTTGCCGGCGGGGTTCATGGGCTTGATGATCGCCGGGATGCTCGCGGCCTACGTCTCCACCATCTCCACCCAGCTCAACTGGGGCACCTCCTACCTGGTGCACGACCTCTATCGCCGTTTCATCCGGCAGGGCGCGGAGGAGCGCCACTACGTCCTGGTCGGGCGGTTGACCACGGCACTGTTGATGCTGCTGGCGGGATTGCTGACCTTCACGCTCGAATCGGCGCGGCAAACCTTCGATCTGCTGCTGTCGGTCGGGGCCGGTACCGGCTTGCTCTATCTGCTGCGCTGGTTCTGGTGGCGGGTGAATGCCTGGAGCGAGGTCTCCGCCATGGCGAGCTCGTTCGTGATTGCCCTGGCGTTCTTTCTGGCGAGCAAGGCTGGCGCGGTGATCCCCTCGCCTGTCTCGCTCCTCGTCACGGTGGCGGTGACCTCGGTGGTGTGGATCAGCGTGACGCTCGCGACGGCGCCCACCGACCGGTTCACCCTGGTGAGCTTCTATCGGCTGGTCCGGCCCGCCGGTCCCGGCTGGAAGCCGATCGCGCGCGAAGCCGGTGGCGGCGGCAGCCCCGACAGCCTGCCGCAATCATTGCTTGGGTGGGTGCTCGGCTGCTGCTTCGTGTATGCGGCACTCTTCGGGGCGGGCAGCTTCATCTACGGGAAGACCGCCCAGGGCGTCTTCTGGGCCGTGCTCTTCACGGTGAGCGGCGCCGGGCTGATCCGGCTGCTGCCGCGCATGTGGGCCGCCCCGCGCACCAGCTGACGAGCCAGGCCGTGGTACTCGCCGCCGGGTTAGGAACCCGGATGCGCCGGGCAGCGGAAGCTGCGGGCTTGAGCGAGGCGCAACAGGCCGCCGCTGGGCGCGGGCTCAAGGCGATGATTCCCGTGGGGCGGCCCTTCCTCGACTATGTGCTGAGCGGACTCGCCGATGCGGGATATGCGCGGGTCTGCCTCGTCATCGGCGGCGGAGAAGCGCACGGCGAGATCCGCCGCTACTACTCCGGCAGCGGGCAACCGACGCGTGTGGCGCTGGAGTTCGCGGTGCAGCGCTGGCCGCTGGGAACCGCCGATGCGGTGCTCGCCGCCGAGCCGTTCGCCGCGGGGGAGCCGGTGGTGGTGCTCAATGCAGACAATCTCTATCCGCGCCAGGCGCTCGCCGCGCTCCGCGGGCTGCCGCGCGCCGGACTGCTCGGTTTTCGCCGCTCGACCCTGCTGCGGGACGGGAGTATTCCGGCGGAGCGGATCACCGCGTTTGCGCTGCTGGAGGTCGATCCGGAAGGAGAGCTCAGGCGGATCGTCGAAAAGCCTAACCCGGAAGAAGCCGGGTCGTTCGGACCCGACCCGTGGGTGAGCATGAACGCCTGGCTGCTGCCCCCGACCATCTACGCCGCCTGCCGCGCGATCCGGCCTTCGCCCCGCGGCGAGCTCGAGCTGCAGGACGCCGTGCGCCATTCCATCGAGTTGCTGGGCGAGCGCTACCGGGTGCTCCCGGCGGAGCAAGCCGTCCTCGATCTCTCGATT
>DASYPD010000305.1:0-5705 GCA_036007005.1 Gemmatimonadales bacterium | reverse complement strand
GATTGCGGAGCCCGCGCGGGAGAAGCTGCGCGCGTACGGTATCGCGCCGCCGGGTGCGGCTGCTCCCGAGCTGGTGCCGTTGAGCCACGCGGCGCGCCCGGTGTCCTGCCCGTTCTGCGACTCGCCTAACACGGCGCTCGTCAGCGAATTCGGCGCGACGGCCTGCAAATCACTGTACTTTTGCCATGCCTGCCGCCAGCCCTTCGAGCACGTCAAGCCGTTCTAGCGCGATTCCAGAGAGCGGAGCTCCCGTCGAGCGGAGGGTGGCGGCCTCGTGCGGTCACCCGCTCCACTTCCTGCAGCGCATCCCCAGCCATGAGGACGGCCTGGTCGAAATTGTTCACCGTGGGACACACGTGCAGCGGGACCAGCAGCAGCGGCGTGCCCCGCGCTGGCAGGGTGGTACCGGCCGGCAGGTCGATCGGCAGGTGCTCTTCGCTGGGGTGACGCGGCGTCCAGTCCGGATGACCTAACACGGCGCAGGTCGGATCTCCCGCATCGGCCGAGACGGTCTTGTGGCCCGCGTCACAGGTGATGCGGGTCGGCGCGGGATGACTCACCACCCGGCTCAGCACCAGGGCGGCGGCGCCGTAGCCGCGTCCCGCCGGGAGCTGCTCGAGACTGCGCACATCGCAGTACACCACCGTTCCCGGCGAGAGCCGGTGCAGGTAGCCGGCCTCCATGAGCGTGCGATACCCTGTCGCGGCGGCGAAGGCGGGCGTGCCGGCCGTCACGATCTCCTGCGGAGGGCAGCCTTCCCGCCGCAGGCCATCGGCGACGCGCAGAAGCTCGTCATAACCCGCGTGCACCGCCGCTCCCGCCGCGTGGCCATCATAATAGTGCAGCCCGCGCCACTCGAGTCCGGCGCGTTCGATGGCGCGGATCACGGAGAGAATGCGGTTCGAGTCAGCGGGGATGCCGGTGCGGTCCATCCCCGGGTTTACATCGACGAAGAGCCCGACCGTGCCGCCCTGCCATGCCGGGACCATGTTCTCGGACTCCACCAGGGCCGAGATGCGGACCGTGGGGTGGTCCACCGCGAGCGCACGGGTGAGCGCGACCGCAGGGCCGGCCGCGGGATACGCGAGCAGCACGTCGTCGAATCCTGCGCCACAGGCGGTCTCCAGCTCGAGCGGCGTCGCGCATTTTGCTTGCGCGACTCCCGCGCCGCGCAGCTTTCGCATCGTCCAGGCGAGCTTGGCGGTCTTGAGGTGTGGGCGCCAGCGCTCGGCGCTGCCGAGCAGCTCCAGCGTTGCCGCAATGTTACGCTCGACCTGCCCGACGTCGATCAGCAGCGCCGGGCTGCGCACCGGTGCGAGGGAGCTCAGCTCCACTGCTCCACCGTCTCGACCCACTTGCTCAGGAAGGCGTTGGCCTGGAACCCGTCGAGCGCCCGATGATCGATCGTCAGGGTGACATAAGCCATCGGGCGGGCCTCGATGCCCCCGGCGGCGGTGACGCGCGGACGCCGCTCCGCCTTGCCGATGCCGAGAATGGCGGATTGCGGCTGGTTGATGACGACGGGCGTGGCCAGCAGCGAGCCGCTCACCCCGTGATTCGAGATGGTAAAGCTGCCGCCCTGCACCTCGCGTGGTTCGAGCTTGCCCGCGCGCGCGCGCGCGGTGAGCTCGCTCAGCCTGCGGCCGGTTTCCAGCACATCGAGCTCCTGCGCCCGATGCAGGACCGGGACGATCAAGCCTCCCGCCGGGAGCGCTACCGCTATCCCAATGTTGCAATCCTCGAACAGCTCCAGCCCGTCGGGGTGCCAGCGGCTGTTGACCTCGGGAACCGCCTGAAGCGCCGCGACGGTCGCGCGGACGAAATAGGCGCTCAGGGTCAGCCGCTCACCGGGGAGCGCCTGACGGTGCGCGGAGATGCGGGTTAGGTCGGCTTCGAAAACTGCGGTGACATGCGGCGCGGTCTGCATGCTTCGCACCATGTGCTCGGCGATGCTCTTCCGCTGGGCCGAATGGGGCACCATCCTGCCCCGCACGCCGCCGGCTCCCCGGCTCGCCGGCTCGCCGGCTTGCTGCAGATGGGCTTCCACGTCCTGCAGCGTGATGCGCCCGCCGCGGCCGCTGCCCCTGAGCTGGGCGGGGTCGACTCGCTTTTCCTCGATCAGCCGGCGTACCGCGGGACTGAGCTCGGGCTGCTCGGAGGGCGGGGCGGGGGCAGCTGGGCCGGCGGGTGCGATCCGGCCGAGCACCTCGCCTTTCTCGACCCCCTCGCCCACCTGCTTGAGAATCTCCGCCAGCACGCCCGCCGCGGGAGCCGCGAGCTCCACCGTCACCTTGTCGGTGATGATCTCGAGCAGCGGCTCGTCCTGGCGCACCGCCTCACCGACGCCTTTGAGCCATTGCCCGATCTCATGGGTACTGCCTTCGGACTGGTCGGCTGGCAGGACGATATCGATCAAGTCGGGCATGGCCGGCTCCGCGCTGTGTCTCGGTCGAATCCTGGCCGTGCAAGCAACCCGGACAGGCTCGTCATAATAGGTGCAGGCCGATGTCGGCCGAATTCGAAAAAGCACAACCTCGGTTGTGACTGATTCTGATCTTCGGATTGGAACACGAATTCGGCCGACATCCTTTTTTGTCGCCGTCGGTGATCTAATTCCGATCAGAACTCGATGAGCTCGGCGATCCGCATTGCGATCGTGTCCACCTGCGGCAGCACGGCGTTCATCAAGGCCACGTTGTACGGTGTCGGGACGTCCGGGATCGCTATCCGCTCTACCGGTGCATCGAGGGAGAGAAATGCTTCCGCCGCCAGGGTGGCGGCGATCTCGGCGCCGAATCCCGCGGTGAGCGTGTCTTCGTGCACGATCAGGCAGCGGCGCGTCTTCCGCACCGAGGCGAGCACCGCGTCCCGGTCCCAGGGCGCCACGGTGCGCAGATCCAGCAGCTCCACGGCCTGGCCCGATTGCTTGGCCGCGGCTTCGCAGCGCTCCACCATCGCGCCCCACGTTACCAGGGTGAGCTGGTTGCCTTCGGTTACCACGCGGGCCCGCCCGAACGGTAGCACGAACTCGTCGCCGGGATAGGGCCGGCGCGCGGAGCTGGCGTCGAGCAGCGCCCGGTGCTCGAAGAAGATGACCGGGTCATTCCCCCGCAGCGCGCTCCGCAGCAAGCCGACCGCATCTTCCGCGTTCGAGGGGATCGCGACCTGCCAGCCGGTCGCGTGGGCCCAGACCGTCTCCCCACAGACGCTGTGCCAGGGATCGCCGCACTTGGGCGCGTAGCCCCCGGGCATCCGCACCACGAGCGGCGCCGCCCAGCGATTGTTGGTGCGCCAGCGCAGGGTCCCGCAATTGTTGAGCTGCTCGGTGGCAGGGTCGGCATACTTACGGAACTGGATCTCAGGCACCGGCAGCAGGCCGGCGAGCGCCATCCCCACGGCGCGGCCGATGATCCCCTCCTCCGACAACGAGGTGTCGAACACCCGCCGCTCGCCGAAGCCCTCCTGGAGGCCGAGCGTGGCCCCGTGCACACCGCCCTTGGGACCGACATCTTCGCCGAAGACCAGCAGCTTGGGGTTGCTGCGCAACTCGGCTTCGAGCGTCCGCCGCACCGCGGTCAGCAGGTTGATCCGCGCGCGCTCAGGGCGGGGTGTTTCGCTGCCGGGCGGAAAGACGTGGCCCGTGGGCGCTAACCCGCCGCGCCGCTGCAGCAGGGGTCGGCCCTCCGCGTCGCGCTCCGCCAAGCGGAAGCGGGTGACCCTGGCGAGCTCCGGCTCCGCTCGCGCCAGCGCCTCGCCCAGGCCGGCCTCCGCATCGTGCAGCGCCCGGGCTTCGATGGCGCGCAGCTCGGCGTCGCTCGCGCCGCTTTCACCGAGCAGCGCGTACAGGCGCGGCAACGGATCGTTCGCCTGCTCGCGCTCGAGCAGCTCGGGACTCTTGTACGCCTGGGTATCCTGACCCGAATGCCCCGAGAGCCGGGGCACCGTGAGCCGGAGCAGCGCGGGTCCGCCGCCGCGCACCGCCGCCACCGCCTCGCCGATCAGCTGGGCGGCCTCGGCGGGCTGGCTTCCGTCGCCGCTCGTCACGCGGAGATTCTGGAAGGAGGCGAGGTTGGCGGCGATATCCGCGCCCGGCGTCTGCAGCCAGCCCGGCACCGAGATCCCGTAGCCGTTGTCCTCGATGTAGAACAGCAGAGGCAGCGTGAGGGTGGTGGCCAGGGTGAGCGCCGACCAGAAGCCGTTGGTCGCGATGGAGGCCTCGCCGCCTAACACGCACGCGATCGCTCCCCGGTACGCCGCATCCCCCAGGACCTCCCGGTGATAGAGGATGGCCTGGGCCCAGCCCGCCGTCGGGGTGTACTGCGACCCCACGTCGCCCGACATCGGCAACACCACGGGACCCGGGTCGTTGGGCAGGTTGCAGACCACGCCGATGTCGCGCCCGTCGCTGAAGCCGCCCGATTTGCCCATTGGTCCCGCGAAGGCATCGGCGATCGTCAAGCCGAGCGAGAGCAGCAGGGGCCGGGAGCGGTAGTAGGCGCCCGCGGCGTCGTGCGGATGGCTCAGGTGCTGGCCCAGAATCAGCTGGGCGACGTCGTGGCCGCGGGCCGAGAACTGGTAGAGCACCTTCTTCTCGGGGACCAGCCGCTGCTCCTCGGTGTCGTCGAGGAAACGCGAGACCAGGGTCAGGTAGAGCACCCGCCGCCAGTCGATCATGCCGGATGCTCCTCCGAGGTGCGGTAGACCGTGCCCCGGAACAGCGCGACGAGGTCCCCGTGCTGATTGCTCACCCGCACCCGGTAGAATGCGAGCCGGTAGCTTGCGCTCTCCTCGCTGGCGAGCGCGCTGAGGACGTCGCCGGGATGGACCGCGGCGGGATAGCTGATCCCGTTCTCGATGCTGAGCGCGATGCGGCCCTGCGTATTACTCGCGAAGGCGAGCGCGCTGTCGGCCAGCGAATACACGATGCCTCCGTGCGCCACGCCGAAGCCGTTGACCATCTCCTCCCTCACGCTCATGCGGCAGAGACAGTGCGCGGGAGCCAGCTCCACCACCTCGAGCCCGAGCCAGCGGCTGAAGGCGTCGCGCGCCAGCATCCCCTGCACGACGCGCTCGGCGAGCTGCTGGGCCAGCGTGACTCCCGCGGCGTCGCTCATGGGTAGAAGCGCTCCCCCGCCCGCGCCATCCGGCGCAGCAGCGGACTCGCGCGGTAGCGCTCCTCGCCGTAGTCGCGCTGCAGCTGCTCGAGCCGCTCGAGCACCAGGGCGAGGCCGAGCTCATCGGCCCAGCGCAGCAGCCCCTTCGGATAGTGCACGCCCTTCGTCATGGCGAGATCGATGGCATCCCGGCTCGCCACGCGCCAGAACAGCGCGTCGGCGGCTTCGTTGATCAGCATGACCAGGATGCGGTCCAGGATCGCGCGGCCCCGCGCCGGGTCACGCGCCGGTTCCGGCTGCGCGCTGCCCTCGGCGTACTCGTAATGTCCGCGCCCGCTCTTGCGGCCCAGGAATCCCGCCTCCACCATGCGCTGCTGAGTGAGGGCGGGCCGGTAGCGCGGATCGTAGTGCAGCGCCTCGAACACCGTTCGCGTGACGGCGTAATTTACGTCGTTGCCGATCAGATCCATGAGCTCGAACGGTCCCATCCGGAAACCGCCGAGCTCGCGCATCGCCCAGTCGATCGTGACCTTGTCGGCGATGCCTTCCTCGTAGATGCGCAGCGCCTCCCCGTAGAAGGGCCGTGCCACC
>DASYPD010000304.1:0-4729 GCA_036007005.1 Gemmatimonadales bacterium | reverse complement strand
TTCCAACCCGTCCGGATCGACCAGCCGAATCGCCACGGTGCGATAGCTGTCTTGCGAGCCCCGCGCAATGGTGAAGGGGTGCTTGGTTCTAAGCTCGAGGATGTCGGCTTCGAGGCGGAGTTTGGACACAGGATTCAGGATTCGGGATTCAGGGGACCGGAGTCAGGGGGCGAGCGGCGGAGTATAGGAGCCTCGGCGGGCCCGGTCAAACCAGCGCCTCGAGCGTGGCGAGCACTCCCTCGGCGATCCGTTCCGGCACATAACCGCCCTCGAGCAGGCCGACCAGCGGAACCTCGGGGCAGCGCGAGCGCAGCGTGGCGACGATGCGCGCGTAATGCTCCGGCTCCAGCGTGAAACCGCCAAGCGGGTCGCCGAGCATGCTGTCATAACCCGCTGAGAGGAGCACCAGGTCAGGCGGCCAGTCGCGCAGCGCGACCGCGATGGTGTCCTCCAGCGCGGCGAGGTAGCGTGCCGGCGGCAGCCCGGCCGGGAGCGGCAGATTGAAGACATTGCCCATTCCGCGCTCGGACGCCGCGCCGGTGCCGGGATACCAGGGCCATTGATGCAGCGAGATGAATCGGATCGAGGGATCCTGCTCCACCAGCTCCTGGGTCCCGTTGCCGTGATGCACGTCCCAGTCCACGATCAGGATCCGCTCCCGCCCGAGCGCCTGCGCTTCGCGCGCGACGATGACCACATTGGCCAGCAGGCAGAATCCCATCGCGCGCTCGGCCAGCGCGTGATGCCCGGGCGGACGGATCGCCGCGAAGGCATTGCCGTGGGCCTCGCAGGCGAAGCGCACCGCTTCGAGCGCCGCGCCCGCCGCGGAGCACGCCGCCACGAAGCTGGCCGCGCTCATGATCGTATCCGGCTCGAGCGCGCCGCCCCCTTGAGCGGCACGGGCCGCCAGCATGTCGATATAGGGTGCGGAATGCACCCGGAGCAGTGCCTCGAATGGCGCCGGAGCAGCCTCGCGCAGCGTGCCGGGATCCGCGCGAACAATCCGCTCCTGGATGGCTCGCAGACGCTCCGGCGCTTCGAGATGTCCGGGCCCCGGATGGTGCTCCAGGCAGTGGACCGAACTGAAAACCGGAGGCAGCGTGGCGATGACTACTTGACCGGAGCCCGCCGCCGTCGCATGACGAGCAACGCGCTATTGGAAGCGAGCCCCGCGTCGGCGAGAGTGCGGGAGCCTTCCTCCAGCTCCGCCCCTTTGTACTTCACCACGTAGTCGGCGGCGGAACGCGGAATCTTCGCGTGCGCCAGCACGGCGCGCGTGAGATCGGAGACGAGCGCGGTCGCCGGGAGATGCAGGGTGTTCTCTTCCCAGGTATCGAGCAGGGTAATGCGAAGCTCCAGGGTGCCTGGCATCACCCGGCCCGCTCCGCCTGGGGCAGCGTCGAGAGGAAACGTGCCACGGCCTGGTCAAAAAAGAGCGTGGACGCCCGCACGCGATGGGCGGAACCGGCCGGACTCACGGCGAGCGCAATCTCCTCGCCACCCTGACCGCGGAGGGTGAGAAAGCCGGGTCCTTCTTTTTCCGGATAAGCGGCCGTGTTAGGGATCCGCTCCGCGAAGAACACTTTGGCGCGGGCGATAACGTCCGCCGGGGCGAGACTGGTCAGCGTTTCGTGGGTCATGGGACTCAAAGCTACTCGGCTGGAGGCCGCGCCTCCACTTCCGCCTGGAACACCGCGGGGCGCCGCAAAAGGTCGAGCCAACTCCCGCGCCGCTGCAGCACCAACACCAGTTCTCCCGAGGGTGGCTGCGGCGCCCCACGCAGCACCAGAAAGGCGGGCAGAGCGCAGCCTGCCGGCACGGGCACCTCGAGCCGCTCTCCGCTCCACGGCAATCTCACCATGGCCGGCGGGTGCGCCACCACGCGCTCGATGAACACGTCGTCATCCACCTGAAAGGAACCGTCCGGAAGCCGGAGGCCATCGCGGTAGAAGAGCGGGTCGAAGGCCTCTCCGTCCTGCCGCGCGTAGTTGGCTTCGGCCGCGCGGTCCAGGGCTTCGAGCGCGGGAACCCGCGCCTTCCACTCGACGTGATGGCGAACCTCGTGGGTCAGTGTCTCCCACGCCTCGCTCTCCCAATCGAACTCTGGATTTCCCTGGGCCAGCGCCTGAAAGGAGCCGTGGTAGAGCACGACGCGGCTCTGCAGATAGCGGGGATCGGCGTCCTCACCCGGCAGGGGAATGCACTCCCCCAACGTCCAGATGTCCTCGCGCTCAGGGTGGCTCACCACCCGAGGCGATACCACGACCTCGGCGATGCCCTCGAAAAACTCCGCCGGAATCTTTCCCGCCTGGGCCCGCACCAGCCGCTCGAAATCTTCGAGTCGCATTCTGCCGGTCATGGCGAGGCCGCGGAGCGGCCGAAGCAATCTCGGCGGGATCGCCACGGGCGCAGTGCGCCCTCGCGATCACTACCCCTGTCGTTCACAAGCGCTCGGCCAAATACTCCCCAACCGCCTCCATCCCGATCCGGTCCTGCTCCATGGTATCACGGTGGCGCACCGTCACCGTATGATCGACAGCGGTCTGGCCGTCCACCGTAATGCAGAACGGCGTCCCCACTTCATCCATCCTCCGGTAACGCCGCCCGATCGCCCCGCCGTCGTCGTAAAAGCAGGGAAATCGTTTCCGGAGGTCGTTGTAGAGCGCGCTGGCCGTCTCGGGCATCGCGTCCTTGTTCACCAGCGGCAGCACGGCGGCCTTGATCGGCGCGAGGCTGGGATGAAAGCCCAGCACGGTCCGCGTCTCGCCCTCGACCTGCTCCTCGCGGAACGCATCCACCAGCAGCGTCAGCGTGATCCGGTCGGCGCCCGCGGAGGTTTCCACGATGTGCGGCAGATAGCGCGTGTTAGCCGCCTGATCGAAGTACTCCAGTTTCTTGCCGGAATACTCCTGGTGCCGGCCGAGGTCGAAGTCGCCGCGGTTGTGGATGCCCTCGATCTCGTTCCAGCCGAAGGGAAACTCGTACTCGATGTCGTAGGCCGCCCGTGCGTAGTGCGCCAGCTCGCTGCCGGTGTGCTCGTGCCAGCGCAGCTTGCCCGGGCTGAGGCCGAGCTCGTGGTGCCAAGCGAGCCGCAAGCCGCGCCAGCGCTCGAACCATTCCGCGGCCTCCTCCGGCTTCACGAAGAACTGCATCTCCATCTGCTCGAATTCGCGGGTGCGGAAGATGAAGTTGCCGGGGGTGATCTCGTTGCGGAACGCCTTGCCGATCTGCGCGATCCCAAAGGGAATCTTCTGCCGGGAGCTCTGCAGCACGTTGACGTAGTTGACGTAGATCCCCTGGGCGGTCTCCGGCCGGAGATAGACGACCGCCGCCTGCTCCTCGACGGGTCCGATGAAGGTCTTGAACATCAGGTTGAACATGCGCGGCTCGGTCAGCTCGCAGCTCGTGTGCTCACCCGGGTGCTTCGAGGGTTTCTGGGGACACTGCGCCAGGCTGAGCTGATCGGCGCGGAAGCGCGACTTACAGGTCTTGCAATCGACCAGCGGATCGCTGAACCCCGCCACATGCCCGGAGGCTTCCCAAACCCGCGGATGCATCAGGATCGCCGCGTCGAGCCCCTCGATGTCATCGCGGGCGCGGACCATCGCCTGCCACCAGCGGTCTTTCACATTCTTCTTGAGCTCCGCGCCCAGGGGGCCGTAATCCCAGACCGAGCCTAGCCCCCCGTAGATCTCGGAAGACTGAAAGACGAAGCCTCGCCGCTTGCAGAGGGAGACCAGTTTGTCCATCACGGTGGGTTGGGCCATGGCCACTCTGCTGAGAAGGCTCAAAGGTCTTGGGGCACGGAAACTTAGGAGCCCTGCCAGGGGGGGTGCAAGCAATCTGGACACCGGCATTGTGCCTTGGCCCTCCGGACCCGCCTGTAGCGACCTCGCCACAGCGGGGAGTTACGGCGTTGCGCTCATTGCGTTTGGGGGTGCGGCCTCTGCGGCGTGGTCTTTGCAAACCTTGCAACCCATCTCAGGGATTTAGACGCCCTGCAAGGAGGCACAGCGATGTATCGCAGCGAGCAGCGCCCCCGGCGCGAGCACCGGGTGCGGCCGGCTGGCTTCAGTCTGACCGAGATGCTCATCCTCATCGTGATGCTCTCGATCCTGGCCAGCCTGGCGATTCCGCGGCTCGACTACAACCGCTTTCGGGTCAACGCGGATGCTCGGAACGTGATGATGACGCTAGCCTACGCTCAGCGCCTGGCGGTGAGCCTGCAGCACAACGTGCAGGTCACCTTCGACGCGAGCTACAACCAGGTCCGCACCCTGGAGGACGCGAACGACGACGGGCTCTTCACCTCGAACGAGCGCGTCCGGGGTTTCCAGCTCACCGAGGGCGTGGTCTTCAGCCAGAACAGTGTCGCGGATCTCCCGGCGCCGTCGCCCACCAATTTGCTCACCCAAGTCAGCTTCTGGCGCGACGGCAGCGCGAACACCGCCGGCGTGGTGTACCTGAATACGCGGAAGGGCATCGCCAGGGGCGACAACGAGGATGCGCGCGCGCTGGAAATCGCGCGCGCCACCGGCCGAACCAACTGGTGGACCTACACCGGCGGAAGCTGGCGGAAAGGGAACTGATGAACCGCCGAGGCTTTACCCTGATCGAGACGATGATCGCGATGACGATGCTGCTCATCGTGGTCACGACCTTCGCGCGGTACATGGCGCAATTCCATCAGGGAACCACTCGCTCCACGGCGCTGACGATCGCATCCGCG
>DASYPD010000303.1:0-3583 GCA_036007005.1 Gemmatimonadales bacterium | reverse complement strand
GCGGGTGACCGGTGCTCCCCTCGACCCGGGGCAACTCGCCGCCGAAGCGCCGGAGTGCGGTGAGTCGGCCGTTCGCGTGCTGGCGGGGGAGCCGGGTGAAGTGCGTGCCGCCCGCGCCACCGATCTCCTGCTGGCTGGTGCGGAAGACAACGTCTGGATTACCGACGCGTACCTCATCGCCCCGCGCGGTATCTATCAGGCGATGATCGACGGCGCCCGCGGCGGGCTGGACATCCGGCTGCTGGTGCCCGGTACCAGCGACCTGACCAATCTTCAGAATCTCACCCGTATCGGCTATCGCGACCTGCTCGAGGCGGGCGTGCGGATCTTCGAGTGGCGCGGGCCCATGTTGCACGCCAAGACGATGGTGGTCGATGGACGCTGGACCCGGATCGGCTCGACCAACCTCAACTTCTCCAGCCTGCTGGTGAATTACGAGCTCGATGTGCTGATCGACGATGCCACGCTGGGGACCGCGATGGAGGCCCGCTTCCGCCGCGACCTCGAGCAATCCGACGAAATCGGCATCCGCGTGCCCAAACCGGGTCGCAAGCGCCGCAAACTGGCCGCGGTGCATCCCGCAGAGTTTCCGGAGCCGCGCCGGCATCGCCCCGGTCTGCGCGAGCGCCGCCGCCGGGCCGTCGTCGCGGTGTGGACTGTCATGGCGGGTGCGCAGCGAACGATTCTCCTCCAGTACAGCGTCGCACTGGCAGGCGTGGGCATCCTCTTCTTGCTGCTTCCGCGCATCATGGCGGGGATGTTCTCGATCCTCGCGCTCTGGTTGGCCGTGTCCGCCTGGATTGAGACCTGGAGTCGCGAGCGGCAATGAAGCCACCCGCCGTACGCTCTCGCGACACGGCGTATCTTTTGACAGCTCAACGACCTCAACGCCCGGAGCCCTCCCTGCGTACCTCCGACGTGGAAGATGCCGAGCTCGCTCAGGCGGCCGTGCGTGGAGATCCTGACGCGTTCGGCCAGCTGATCGATCGGCATGGCTTGGCGGCGCGCCGGGCTGCTCGCGCCATCCTCCGCGACGAGGACGAGGCGGACGATGCGGTGCAGGAAGGGATGCTCGCGGCATGGCGGGCGATCGCGCGCTTCGAGCCGGCCCGTCCGTTCCGCCCCTGGCTGATGCGGATCGTCGTGAACGCCGCTTTGGATGCGCTCCGCCGCAGCCGCGTGCGGCAGGCCGAGCCGCTCGGCGAAACCATCGAGTCTGCCGAGCTCGGGCCGGATCGCCGAGCGGAGGCGTCGCTGCTCCGCGCCAAGCTCGACGCGGGCCTCGCAACGCTGCCCGAGCGGCAGCGGATCGCCTTGGTGCTGTTCGATGCGGAAGGGTGGGCTCACGCGGACATCGCCGCGACCCTGGGCGTGCCGGAAGGGACCGTGCGGTCCTACGTGTTTCACGCGCGGCGCGCGATGCGGCGGTCGCTCGGAACACTGGCGGAGGGAATGAAATGACACTGTCGCCGTTCGACAATCAACGCGATGAGGAGCTGGGCCGCTTGCTGCGCGAGCAGCTGACCGGGCCCGCGCCGGAGGCCTTTCTGCGGCGGCTGCGCCTCGCGGTCGCCGGCGCGCCGGTCGACCCCTGGGAGGTGCTCGCGGGGTGGGCACGGCCGCGCCTGATCGCCCTCGCCATCGCGGCGGGGCTGCTGCTCTGGCTCGGCGCCTGGTTCGAGGGAGCCCGTTCCGTCCCCGACGCCGGCGTCATGGTAGCCTCGCTGCCCAGCCACGCCGTCGTTTCCTCGCAGCCTCCGGCCGTGGATGAGATCATGGCGGCCCTCCGGGAGCGGCCATGACGGATTCCCGCTCCGGCGCCGCGCTCCTGCTGGTCGGCACCTTGGTCGTCGGCGGTCTGCTGGGCGGTGGCGCCACGCTGCTGGCGGACCGGCACGCCCACAAAGCGCATGGCCCCCGCCCGGGTTATGTCGAGCGCCTCGCGGCCGACCTCGGCCTGAGCGACGCCCAGCGCGACAGCATTCAGCTGGTGCTCGACCGCCACCAGCCCGCCATGGACTCGCTCTGGCAGCTCATCCGGCCTCAGTTCCAGTCGGAGCGGCAGCTCATTCGCAACGAGATCAGCCTGCTGCTCACGCCGGAGCAGAAAGCCAAGTACGCCCAGTTACAGCGGCAGGACAGCCTCCGTCGCGCGGAAATGGAGCGGAATCGGAATGGCCGCCACTAAGCGACCTGTCGGGCTGCTCCTCTGCGGAATCCTGCTGCTCACGGGTCAGGCCGCTGCTCAGCCGCCGAAGCTCACCCTCGCGGAAGCCATCGAGCGCGCCAACCGGGTGCAGCCCAGCGTGGTGCAGGCCTTCGGCAGCGTGCGCAGCGCCGAGGCGCGCCAGCGCTCGGCGACGGGCGCCTTCCTGCCGAATCTGTCGCTCAATGCGTCGCGCGGCCTGAGTTTTTCCGAAGGCCAGCAGCTCGACCCCAGCACCGGGCAGTTCGTCACCAGCGGCAGCTCCACCGGGAGTCTCGGCACCAGCCTCAGCTCCAACGTGGATCTCTTTACCGGTTTCCGGCGGACCAACGAGAAGAAGGCGGCCAATGCCAATCGTGGCGCCGCCGAGGCCAGCCTGGTGAACGCGCGCTCGACGCAGACCCTCACCACGACGAATCAGTTCTTCGATGTGCTCGCCGCGGAGCAGCTGCTTCGCGTGCGCGAGGCCAGCGTGCGGCGCGCCGAGGAGCAGCTCAAGGTGTCAGTGGCCATTCTGCACGCCGGGCGCGGGATCCGGCCCGACTCGCTCCGCTCGGTGGTGACGCTCGGCAATGCGCAGCTCCAGTTGGTCAATGCGCAGACCGCCCTCGCCACCGCCGAAGCCAATCTCGGGCGGCTGGTGGGTGAGGATGGCCCGGTGGGAGCCGTGGACGACTCCTCGCTCTATGCCATGCTGCCGACGGTGGATAGCGCCGCGTTGCGGGCCGAGGCGCTCGCGCAGGCCCCGGCGGTGCGAGCCGCGGAGGCGAGCGCCGCCTCGGCCCGAGCCGCCATCGGAGTGGCGAAAGCCGCCTATTTCCCGACGCTCAATCTGTCCGGTTCGCTGGCGCTCAACGGAAGCAGCCGCAACAGCTACAACTTCTTGCAGTCGCGCCAATTCAGCCTGGGACTCAACTGGCCGCTCTTCAATCGCTTTCAGCGCGAGCAGAGCATCGTCAATTCCGAGGCGAGCGCGGAAACCGCCGACGCGACCGCAGCCGAGGCGCGCCGTCAGGTGCTCGCCTCGTTCACCGCGGACCTCGCAGCGCTCGACGCGGCCCGCCTCCGCATCGGCATTACCCAGACCAGCGTGCTCGCCGCGACGGAGGACCTCCGGGTCCAGCAGGAGCGTTATCGTCTCGGTGCCGCCACCATCATCGAGGTGCTCACCTCGCAGGAGGCGCTCAGTCAGGCCGAGGTGGACGCCGTCACCGCGCGCTTCGATTACGTGCGCGCGCGTGCTCAAATCTCGGCTCTCATTGGGAGGCCCTTGTGACCGCCGTATCGACGACCGCCGAACGGATGGCCCAGCTTCCCGCGGACGTGCCGCGCGACGCCATCATCGTGGTGCGCAATCTCAAGCGCGATTACCTGATG
>DASYPD010000302.1:0-1827 GCA_036007005.1 Gemmatimonadales bacterium | reverse complement strand
GACGCGGTTCCCATCGTCATGCAGGTGCCGTAGGACCGCGCGATCCCGTCCTCCAGCTCCCGCCACGAGCATTCGTCGAAGGCGCCCGCGCGCCGCTCGGCCCAGTACTTCCACACGTCGCTCCCGCTGCCCAGCACCTGGTCGCGCCAGTTGCCGCGCAGCATCGGCCCTGCGGGCAGGAAGATCGCGGGCAGGTTCATGCTGGTGGCGCCCATCACCAGGCCCGGCACCGTCTTGTCGCACCCTCCCATCAGCACCGCGCCGTCCACGGGGTTCGCGCGGAGGATCTCCTCGGTCTCCATGGCCAGGAAGTTGCGGTAGAGCATCGTGGTCGGCTTCATGTAGGTCTCGCCGACCGACAGCACCGGCATCTCGAGTGGGAAGCCGCCCGCCTGCCACACCCCGCGCTTGACCTCCTCGGCGCGCTGGCGGAAGTGGGCGTGGCAGGAGTTGGCGTCGCTCCACGTGTTGAGGATGGCGATGACGGGCTTGCCCGCCCAGTCGTCGGTCGTGAAGCCGGCCTGCTTGGTGCGCGAGCGGTGAGTGAAGGAGCGCAGGTCGTCGCGGCCGAACCACCGGTGGCTGCGCAGGTCCCCTGGTGTCTTGCGTCGCAACGCCATGGGGCGGATTCTAACCGGTTGCGTAAAGGAGTTGGGGGGTATACGAAGGTAGCGCGCGAGCAGCAGTATACTCTGCCCGCATCTCCGCTCATCCCATGATCCGCCCGCTGGCCGCACTCCTGCTCCTGGCAGGGACGATCGTCCCGGCGCATCCGCTCGGCGCGCAGGCCAAGTCGACGGGCAACCCGGAGAAGGACCTGCCGCCGAACATCGCGCCGCTCACCGGCTTCGGCGAGCGCGCCGCATGGTCGCCCGACGACAAGCGGATTGCTTTCATGAGCAAGAGCTTCGGCGATGCGTTCGAGATCGACCTCGGCACCCGCATGATCCGGCTGCTCACCGGGCATTTCGTCCATCCCGGTTTCCTGCGCGTCCAGTACCTGCCGAACGGCGCCTTCTTCCTCATCGGTGCCCGCACCTTCACCGACATTCGCACCACCCGCTCCCGCGACCAGGAGATGTGGGTGATGAAGGCCGAGGCGAGCGTCCCGCCCACTCCCCTCAACCACAAGATCTCGGAAGGTGTCGCCATCTCGCGCAAGCGGATGAAGATCGCCTGGTCCAACACGCACGGCCAGTACCCCGAACTGCTCGCGGAAGGGGAGTCGGTCCTCTACACCGCCGAAATCATCGATAAGGACGGCGTCCCGGAACTGGCGAACAAGAAAGAAGTGCTGCGCGCGCGGAGCCCGGAGTGCACGCTCGAGGCCCAGGACTTCCGCAACGATGACCGCGAGCTGGTCTATACGTGCTATCGGTCGCCGTATGCCGACGTGCTGGGCGTCGATCTCGAAACCGGAAAGGTCACCACCTACCGAAAGCTGCCGGACGAGTACAACGAGGTGGAGGGTATCTCGCCCGATGGGAAATGGACGCTCGTGGAATCGAGCCGGGAGCAGGGGGGGCCGGACCGGCAGAACTCGCGATACATCGACATCTGGAAGCTGAGGCTGGAGCCGGGTAGCACCGACTTCGTGCGCCTGACCCGCTGGGGCGACCACGAAGGCTACAAGGCGTCCAACCCCGTGGTCAGCCGCGACGGCCAGCGGATCGCCGTCCAGTCCGCGCGGAACAACGAGGCGGCGGGCGTAGGCCACGGGATCTTCGTCCTCACCTTGAAGTGATGGGAAGGCTGAGCCGGCGGGAGTTCCTGGCCCTTTCGGCCGCCGGCGCGGCGCTCGCGCCCGCGAGCCGGCTGCTCGGCGTC
>DASYPD010000301.1:0-6599 GCA_036007005.1 Gemmatimonadales bacterium | reverse complement strand
CGCCAGTGCGAACCGCGGATCAGGCTGCCGTCGGCTCCCTGCATGCGCTCCTCGCCGAGCTCGGCGCTGAGCGCCGCGAGCCGGCGGGCAGCGTCCGGCGGCAGGGCCCAGCCCTCCATTTCGCGATAAGACGCGGTGGGGAGATAGGCCGGTCCGCGCGCGGGTACCTCGGCGAGCGTCTGGCTCAGGGTCAGCAGCCGGATCTCGCCGTTGCTGCGCAGCTCGTCGAGCACGCCGAGAAACTCCCGCAGCCAGCCTCGTTGATAGACCCACTCATGGGTGCCCGGCCAGCCGCCGAACTTCTCGCCGTCGTCCGCGAGCACCGCGAGGCCATGAGCCTGCTCGCGCAGAGTGCGCAGATAGGCCGCCAGCTCCGCCGGCGGGCGAAAGGGGACCAGGTAGCGGAGCTGCTCGTCGATCGGAACGAGCGTCAGGCCGCGACCGCCCTGCTCGGTGCGCCAGGGCCGGTAGAGCGCGGCCCGCTCGAAGCCCGCGATGAGAAAATGGCGATCATCCACTAGCGCGTAGCGAACGCCCGCGTCATGCAGATCGCCCGCGAGGTCGGGTTCCCAGACACGCTCGGTAAGCCAGAGCCCGCCGGCGTCGACGCCGAAACGCGCCTGCAGCGCCTCCCGCATGCGGGCGATCTGCTCGAGCCGGTCTTCGCGCGGCAGGGCGGCCAGAATCGGCTCGTCATAACCCGCGAGCAGCAGCTCGACGGCGCCCTCGGAGACTTGCCGGCCGAGCTCATCGAGAAAGCCCGCGTCATGCTGCTCCAGCCAATCGAGCAGGGGTCCCGAGAGGTGCAGTGTCGCCGGGGCGCAGCCGCCCCCGATGACCTCGTGCAGCAGGGGACGATACACCTCGGCCAGGTGCTGCTCGAAGACCGAATCGAAATTGCCGACGGGCTGGTGGAGGTGGAGCCCGATGGCGAGGCGGAGGGGGTCGTTCAAGGGTCAGGAGTCAGGGGTCAGGGAGAAGCCGAAGCGCTCGGCTAACCCGCGGAGGGGTTTGCGGGCGTCGGCGGGGCCTTGCGTCAGCAGCCGGTAGAAGCGGGTCTGGGCATCGAAGGGAATACTGCGCCCCTCGAGCGCGAGCAGGTCGAGGGTGCGGGCGAGCCGCTCGAGATCCACGTCGCCGCCGGCCGCGGGATCCGCGGGCAGCTGGCGCACCAGGGCCTGCGCGATGGCGTGGCGATAGGTGAGCAACCCCTCGGCGATGCGGGCCTCCTCCTCGCGGGTTAGCACGCTCCGGCGCAGCTCCTGGCGGAGCGCCAGCCGGAGCACTTCGCGCTCGGGCTCCGGGAGGTCAGCGAGACTCAGTGCGGACGGGGAGGAGGCTGAGGAGGAGGTCGCGGATACCGCGACCTGGAGCTCGGCTGGGGTGGGGCGGCCCAATTGAGCCGTCAGCGCCCAGCTCGTCCCCGTTCGCCGGTGCCGGAGGCGAAGCTCCCCGCTGTCGCGTGGCTCAACCAGATAGGGGCCGACGATGGGCTTGAGCCGCTCCGGGGCCAGCGCGCGCAGCGCGGCGAACGCCGCCGCGGCACGGACTTCTCCCGGGAATCCTGGCAGGGCGTCGTCGTACACCTCGCGGCCCGAGCCCTGAGAGGGATCGTTGCTCTGCGCCCTGGCGAGCCGCTCGCGCAGCCCGTCGGCGAGCGCGCGTGCCGCGGGGCCGGCCCAGTCGATCGCCCGGGCGGCGTAGCGCAGGCAGATGACCGTCTCCAGGCCCGCCACATCGTCGAAGAACCAGCCGCAGGAGGTGAACATGCGGAGCGCGTTGCGCTCCACCTCGAGAAGCTCGCGGGCGCGCACGGGCAAGTGCGACGGCAGCCCGATCGCGGCGTAGCTGTCGCGTGCCGCCCAGGGATCCTTGAGCAGCGGGGTCGCTTCAGCCTCGAAGCGCGCATGCAGCTCGCCCGCCAGCCAATCGAGCGCTTCGCGTAGCGGGGCGCGCCATGCCTGGCTGGTCTCGCCCCGGGTCCGGCAGCCGCAATTCGAGCGCCAGCGCTCGATGCCGTGCAGGCAGCTCCACGAGCTCGGCGCGACCAACTCGACCGAATGTTCCGCCGGATGGCGGGCCAGGAACGAGGCGTAGTTTTCCACCCGCACCTCGGGATCCCGAGCGAGGTGATCGAGCGTGGCCGCGAGCGCCATCTCGCCGAAAGGATGGTGATGACCGTAGGTCTCGCCGTCGGTCGCGAGGGAAACGAGGACCGGGCCGGACGAGGCGAGCGGCCGCGCCAGCAGCTCCGTGGTCCAGCGGTCGGCATCGGTGATCAGAGGCCCGAACGCCACGTCGTGCGACAGGGGCCCGTCGTAAATGAAGAGGGCGATGCTGCGCCCGCTCGTTGTCAGGTATTTCCCCGGCAGGCCTTCGGGGGGCGGCTCGACTACTTGATGAGGCGCCAGAATGGTGAAACGGATGCCTTCGCTCGCCAGCACATCGAGCGTCTCCTCGTCCACCGCCGTCTCCGGCAGCCACATCCCGGCGGGCTCCCGCCCGAAGCGGCGCCGGAAATCGGCGATGCCCCAGCGTACCTCAGTGAGCTTATCGCGCCGGGAGGCGAGCGGGAGGATGACGTGGTGGTAGGGCATGGCGATCGCATTGCCATGGCCGCCGCGCCGCAACCGGCTGGATTTATCGGCCGCGAGTATCGCGGTCCAGGTGTCGGGGGCTTCGCGCTCCAGCCAGTCCGCCAGGGTGGGGCCGACGTTGAAGCTGATCGATTCGAGCGTATTCATCACCCGCGCGATGCGGCCGTTGCCGGCGGGAATCCGCGCGGCGACCACGGCACGATAGCATTCCTGCTCGATGCGCCGGTTCCAGTCGTGATAGGGCGCGGCGCCCGCTTCGCGCTCCACCAGCTCGAGCCAGGGCTCTTCCCGCGGGGGCTGATAGAAGTGGGCGTGGATGACGACCGAACGGCGGGGGAGCGAGCCGGGGTTCATCGCGCGGCGGGGACCGCCTCGCCCTGCACAACTCCCGCCAAGCTGGCCAGGATCCCGGGAAAGACGTCATCGCGCCGGTGCAGCCGCTCCGCGTGCTCGCTGGCTGCTGGGAGGCGCCGGCGGCCGCGCGGCTCGAGCGCATTGAGCAGGACCTCGAGGTCCTCCGCATGGCCGAGGAAGCGGCGCGTCGCGTAATCGGACGCGGCGCCCGTCGAGATGATGAATTGCCAGTCGCTGCTCTGGACGAGCAGCAGCTCCCGCGCGGCCTGGGTGAGCACCGGCTCGAGCGCGGGATCGCCGAGCGCGGCGGGGGCGAGCGTCCAGAAGCGCTGCTCGAGCGGCCAGAGCAAGTCCCAGGTCCACTGGGTCGCCGGGTTCTGCCACATGCTGAAATCGCCGTTGGCGCCCCAGGAGCCCGTGGCGAGCGCGATGGCCGTGTTAGGGGGAAAGGCCTCGAGATGCGCCGAGGCGGTACGCGGCTGGGGTCCCTCGCCTTCCGCGAAGTGGCGGTAGAGATCGGCAATGAAGTCCACCCCTTCGAACCACCAGTGGCCGAAGAGCTCGGTATCGAAGGGGGCCACGATCACCGATTCCCCCGGCTGGGACGGAGCTTCCGCGCGCTGGCGCAGCAGCCAGTGCAGATGCCCGGCGTGCGACCAGGCGCGCGCGCGGGCGGCGTTGGGCTCGTAGGGCTCCTTGAGTCCGAGGTCGGCCTGGGGATGCGTCACCCGCCAGAGCTTGAGCCCGCCCGGATAGCGGAGCTTGTGAAACTCGAGGTAGCTCCCGTCGCCGGGGAAGCCGCCGTGGCGGCTCCAGACCTGGCGCGTCGTCTCGGGGTCGCGCACGAAGGCGACGACCGCGGGGCGGCCCGCGCGAGGGGAAACCTCATAGGTGCGATAGGGGGAGTGCGGCCACTGGATTGCTTCGGGGCCTGCGGCCCCTCGCAATGACTGCTCGCCGGCGGGTCCTCGCAATGACTCGTCCTCGATGAGCGGCCACCCGTTGGGGCCGCCCTGCTCGCGGTAGAGGCCGAGGGGGCGGCCGGCCTCGGCGAGGTGGGCGTCCACGAAGAAAAAATGGTAGCCCTGGGCGGCGAAGTGCTCCTCGAGCCCGGGCCGGTAGGCGCACTCGGGGGCCCAGCAGCCGCGGGGAGACCGGCCGAAGAGCCGGAGGTGCTCGGCGCGCCCGACGGCGAGCTGGAGGGCGATGCTCTCGGGACGCGACAGCAGCGGCAGGAAGCCGTGGGTCGCGGCCGACGAGAGCAGCTCGAGGCGGCCCGCGTCCGCGTGGCGGCGCAGGGCGCCGATGACGTCGCCGCCCTGGCGCTGGTACTGCCGCTGCAGACGGCCGTAGCGCTCGCGCCAGTAGCGGGTTAGGGGAACCAGCTCCGTTTCGCCGCTCGCGGTAAAAGCGGCCTCGGCCTCCTCGCACGCGCCGAGCCGCTGGGTGAAGAACGCGTCCAGCTCCTGGACCAGCGTGGGATGGGCGAGCTGGCTCGCCAGAATGGGGGTGACGCCGAGGGTAATGGGCGCCGGGATCTCCTGGCTGGCCAGCGCGTCGAGCGCCTCGAGCAGCGGGAGGTAGGTGTCCACCATCGCCTCGCACAGCCAGTCGCTGCCGTGCGGCCAGCGGCCGTGGTTCAGCACGTAGGGAAGGTGACTGTGCAGGGTGAGGACGAAGTCCATGGCGGTCAGGCCAGCGCCCCGCGATAGACCTCGAGGTACCGCTCGACCGAGCGCTCCCAGCCGAAATCACAGCCCATCGCGTTGTGACGCAGGCGCTCCCACTCGGACTGGTTCACGTAGCAGTCGATCCCCCGCAGCACCGCGCCGAGCAGCGGCTCGGCGTGATAGGGCTCGAAGACGAAGCCGGTGACACCGTCTTCCACCGTATCGGCCAGCCCGCCCACGCGGCGAACGACGGGAATGACGCCATAGCGCTGGGCGCGCATCTGGGTGAGACCGCACGGCTCGTACTGGCAGGGCATCAGGAGGAAGTCGGCTCCCGCGATGAGCAGGTGCTCCAGCCGGTCGGTGAAATCGGTATTGACGGCGACCTGCTCGGGTCGGGTGGCGGCGAGGCCAGCGAGCGCCTGCTCGAAGCGCGGCTCCCCGGCGCCGATGAAGACGTACTGCGCCCGCATCGCGAAGAGCGCGGGACTCTGCAGAATCAGATCCAGCCCTTTCTGCGTCACCAAGCGCGCCGCCATCGAGAGCAGCGGCGCCTCGGGATCGGGCTTCAAGCCGAAGAGCCGCTGCACCTCCGCCTTGCACGTGGCCTTGCCGGAAGGATCCTCGCGCGTGAAGGGCGAGGGAATCAGCGGGTCGCCCGCCGGGTCCCAGACCTGCTGATCGATCCCGTTCAGGATGCCGGAGAAGCGGGGGCCCAGCCACTGGAATACTTCCTGTAAGCCGAAGCCGCCGCCGGCCGTTCTGAGCTCCCGGGCGTGAGTGGGACTGACGGTTACTACGCGATCGGCGAAGACGAGCCCACCCTTGAGGATGTTGACCTTGCCGTACCATTCGAGGTGCTCCCAAGTGAACAACTCGCCGGGAAGCCCAAGTTCCGCCAGCACACCGGGGGCGTAATGGCCCTGGTAGCCGGCATTGTGGACCGAGAGCACGCCGCGCACGCCCGGATAGGGAGGCTGGTGGGCGAAGCGGGTGCGCAGGTAGACGAGCGCCAGCGCGGCGTGCCAGTCGTGCGCGTGGAGCAGCACCGGGCCGTCGACCAGGCGCGGCAGTACCTCGAGCGCGGCCAGGCAGAAGAACGCGTAGCGGAGATGATTATCGGGGTAGTCGCCCCGGGCGTCGCCGTAGAGGCGCTCCCGATCGAAGAATCCGTCGTGCTCGACAAAGTAGATCCCGGTACCGGGCCGGGGCTCCTGCTGCCGCAGCAGGCGGCCGGTCTCTTCCCGGCCACCGATCCAGAGCGTGAACGGCTCGCCCACGGTGACGAGGGGGCCGGCGGTCTGCCGCGCGGAGCGGTAGAGCGGCAGGATCGCGAGGGTGCGGACCCCGAGGCGGGACTGATAGCGGCCGAGGTTGGCGACGGCCTCGGCGAGGCCGCCACTCCTCGCGTAGGGGTAGTACTCCGCCGCCACATGGACGATGGTGACCGGCTCCCCACGCGGGTTGGAAAGAGCGGAGTGCGGATGCTGCTGCCGGGCGGGCGAGCGGCGCTCAGGCCGCCGGGGAGTGGGCTGCTTGGCCGGCCGGCGGATCGTCGGCGAACTGGTCGCCCCGGACCGCCGGCAGGTAATACCGCTCCGTGTATTGGAGCACCATCCTGCGCGCGGTAAAGCGGGCCCCGGCGACCCGGATGGCGTTGCGCATCCGATCGACCCAGCCGAGCGGAACTCCACGGGCATCGCGATTGT
Organism: Gemmatimonadales bacterium; assembly: GCA_036007005.1. GTDB lineage: Bacteria > Gemmatimonadota > Gemmatimonadetes > Gemmatimonadales > GWC2-71-9 > JABFSM01. The sequence goes on along the minus strand of DASYPD010000301.1, from coordinate 269 downwards.
CGTAGAGGGGGAGAATCTCCTCCTCGAGCAGGCGGTAGAGATGATCTGCGTCGAACGCATCTTGGGCCTCGACATCCTCGGTTTGGGGCGGCCCGGGAATGGCCCAGCCGTTGGTTCCATCATAGCCCTCTTCCCACCAGCCATCGAGGGTGCTGAGCTGCGGCACTCCATTCAATGCCGCCTTCATGCCGCTGGTTCCGCAGGCCTCGAGGGGGACGCGCGGGAGGTTGACCCAGAGATCAACGCCTTGCACCAGGACCTGCGCGAGG
>DASYPD010000300.1:0-5737 GCA_036007005.1 Gemmatimonadales bacterium | reverse complement strand
TGGCCTCAGAATTCGCAGCTTCTCGACGCCGTCCATGGAGGTCGCCGTGCGAAGGTGGCTAGAACCTGTCCGTTAGCAGTGAGGATGCCCTCAGAGGGTGGGGGGTCGCAGCGGGAGGACGCGCGCCTCATCGCCGAGCGATACGTCCCCCTCATGCAAAACACGCGCGTACCAGCCTCGCCGGCCGTGCAGGGTGCGGACGAACTCGGGTCCATGCGCTGCGCCGACATAGGGCAGGGTGTGGAGCTCGGTGCACGGCTGACAGGCACGGGTGACCTCGAGCAAGGCAGCACCCAGGCGCACCTGGCGGCCGGGCTCGAGTGCGGCGTTGGGAATCCCTGCCAGGAGTACGTTCTCGCCGAGCTCACCGGGCTCGACTGGCCAGCCCTCGGCTCTGAGGTCCACCAGGATGTCTTCCGTCAGCAGCAGGACGGCCGAGTCAGGATCGCCGCCCAGCGTATTGGTTCGATAGCGGTTGAAATCACCGCCTGCACCCGTCGCGGTGAGCTGCAGCAGAGGGACGGGAGCCTTCGGAAGCCCGGGCTCGCCGGGAGTCTTGGGCTTTACGTTCAGGCCAGCGACCTGACCAATCATGCTCATGGTCTCTACCGCCTGCCGTCCCAGCTTCCGCTCGCGACCAGCTCCAGCACCAGGCTTTCGCTGGTCCGCTCCGCGGCCTCGGCGCTGAAGTTGGTGACGATGCGGTGGCGGAGCACCGAAGGTGCCACGGCCCGCACGTCATCCAAATCCGCCATCGGACGTCCATCCATCGCCGCGCGCGCTTTGGCGCCGAGCACCAGATACTGCGAAGCACGGGGACCGGCACCCCACTCGACGTACTCTTTGATGAAAGCCGGCGCTTCCCCATCAGCCGGCCGGGTCATCCGGGCGAGCGCCACGGCGGAACGGACCAGGCCTTGGGAAACGGGGATGCGGCGCACCAGCTGCTGGAGCGAGTGGATCGCCGCCGAGTCGAGCACCGGCTGGATGGTGACGGCGGAGCTGCCGGTGGTGCGCTCGACGACCTGCTCTTCTTCTTCCCGCGAGGGATAGCCGACTCGCAGCTCGAGCATGAAACGGTCGAGCTGCGCTTCGGGCAGGGGATAGGTCCCTTCCTGCTCGATGGGATTCTGGGTCGCCAGCACAAAAAAAGGATCGGGCAGCGGATAGGTCTTGCCCGCCGCCGTCACCTGATGCTCCTGCATGGCCTGGAGCAGCGCGGCCTGGGTCTTGGGCGGCGTGCGATTGATCTCATCGGCGAGCAGCACGTTGGCGAAGACCGGTCCCGGCACGAAGCGGAAACCGCGCCGGCCGGTGGCGGGATCCTCCTCGACGAGCTCCGTGCCCGTGATGTCGCCCGGCATCAGGTCGGGGGTGAACTGCACCCGGTTGAACGACAACTCGAGCGCTTCGGCGATGGTGGAGACGAGCAGGGTCTTGGCAAGGCCCGGCACCCCGATGAGCAGCGAATGACCGCCGGCGAGCAGCGCCGTGAGCACGCCGTCCACGGTGTCCTGCTGCCCCACGATCCGTTGTGCCACCTGGACGCGGAGGCTGTGGATCGCCGTCTCCAGGCGCTCCAGCTGAGTCACATCGTCGGGCTCGGGTTCGCTGCGCCTGGGAAGGGCCATGGCGGAGCTTAGCCCTGTTGCCGCCTCCTGGGAAAGCCCGCAATTCGCTTGCGAAATTTTTCACAAGCTCATATTTTTCGCTGGTCATGGAGCCCGAAAGCAGGGAACAGTCCATCGGCAAGGGGTACAAGTACCTGGCCGTGGGGCTCCGGTTTGCCGGCGGCATCGTGGTCTTCCTGTTCGGGGGGCTGCTGCTCGACCGCTGGCTGCATACCACCCCCCTCTTCCTGCTGGTGGGAGTGTTCCTGGGGGCCGGACTCGGTTTCCTGAGCCTGTACCGGGAGCTGATGGCGGATCCGGCGAACAAGCCGACGTGGCACCGGGGCGGGGGCGGTAAGCCGTGAGCGGTGAGCGGTGAGCGGCATGTTGGTGGTGGGTTTGCTGTTGGCGGCGATGCTATCCGGGATTGCGTACCGGGTCTGGGGTGAGCAGGCGGCGATCGCGACGGCTTCGTTCGGCGGGTTAGCGATCGCGATCCAGCTCGGCGCGTTAGCGCTCCTGCAGGCTGCAAAAGGCGCGTCATTCCAGCGGTTTCTCACCCGCTGGGGCGCCGGGATGGGCCTGCGGATGCTCGGGGTGGTGGCGATCGCGCTGGCTGCAGGTTTCGATCCGAAGCACTTTCCCCCGCTGGCGGCAGCCGCGGGCTTTCTCGGGGTGCTGCTGCCCTTGCTCTTGCTCGAGGTGCGCTTGGTCCGATGATGCTGGCCGGGCAGGCAATCGACATCGGGGAGATCGTCCTCCATCACACGGCGGACGCGTACTCGATCGATTTCTATCCAATCGGCCACCTCGCTTGGCACAAGTCGGCCGCGCTGCAGTTCGGCTCCGTGAATCTCACCCCGACCAAGCATGTGGTGTTTCTCGTGCTCGCGGCGCTGCTGGTCTTCCTCACCATGAAGCTCGCGGGCTTGGCCCTGGCGCGGCAGCGCGCGGGGCAGAACGCGCCCAAGGGGTTCGCCGCGGCCATGGAGGGGCTCGTGCTGTTCGTGCGGAACGAGATCGCGATCGCCAACATCGGGCACGACGGCGCGAAGTTCGCCCCGCTCATCATGACGCTGTTCTTTTTCATCCTCTATTCCAACCTGTTCGGGTTACTGCCCTGGGGCGCGAGTCCCACCGCTAATCTCGCGGTGACCGCCTCGCTCGCAATCCTGGTCTTTCTCACCATCGAGATCGGCGGGTTCCTGAAACTCGGACCGAAGGGCTATTTCCGCACGATCTTTCCGGTGATGCCGGGGATGGGCGGAGCCGGCGGGGTGGCGATGTCCATCGCGATGGGTCCGATCGAGATCCTCGGCAAGCTGGTGAAGCCGATCGCGCTGGCCGTCCGGCTCTTCGGCAACATGACCGCGGGCCACTTCGTGATTCTCTCGCTCTTCGGGATCGTGTTCCTGTTCGGAAACCTCGGCATCTGGAGCTACGGGATCGCCGCAGCGACAGTGCTGCTGGTGGTGGGGATCATGCTGCTGGAATTGTTCGTGGCGTTCTTGCAGGCCTACGTGTTTGCTTTACTGAGCGCGGTATTTATCGGGCTGTTGCAGCAGGAGCACTAGACTGCGGTAAGAGGTGAGCGGTAAGGAGTGAGCGGTAACTGCTGGTCGGGGCGGCGGGCGCGCTGCATGCCGGCTCCGAGGTATCCGGTCGAGCGACCGGAGAAGTCCGCTGGCCTTGCGGCCACTGGCGGATCACCGCGGCGACGGGCCGGCTGGAGAGACGGCCTCGAGCGCGGGCGGCGCCACCTGAACTCAACTCTCCCTGCACGACAGGAGTCGTGAGATGCTGCACATGCTGGCATTGCTCCAGGCGTCGGCGCCGGAGAGCGTCCGCACCGCGCTCAACAACAACGCGCTGCTCGGCGCGGGGATCGGGATCGGCCTCGCCATCGTGGGTGCAGGGATCGGCCTGGGCCGGATCGGCGGCCAGGCGGCCGAGGCGATCGCGCGGCAGCCGGAAGCGAGCGGAGAGATCCGCGGCGCGGCGCTGCTCTTTGCGGTGCTGCTCGAGGGCGTGACGATCATCGCCATGGTATTTGCGCTGCTGTTCAAGCTGATTTCGAGTTAGGGAATCCAGGAATCAGTGACCAGGGTGACTCGATGACGATTGGGATGCTGCTGTTCCTGCAAGCCGCCGCGGAAGGGGCCCACGCCGCGGAAGCGGGGCCCGCTTCGCCCTTCGAGGTGAATTTCGGCCTGTTCTTCTGGACCTGGGTCGTGTTCGCCATCCTGCTGTTCGTGCTGTGGAAGTTCGCCTGGCCGGGGATTCTCAAGGCTACCGAAGAGCGGGAGCAGAAGATCAAAGCCCAGCTCGCCGAAGCGGAGCGGCTCAACGCCGAGGCGAAGGCGACCCTGGCCGAGAGCCAGAAGGCACAGGCCGACGCACGCAACTCGGCGCAGCAGCTCCTAGCCGAAGCGAAGGCGGCGGTGGAGAAGGAGCGCGCCAGCGCGGCCGAGAAGATCAAGCACGATCAGGACGCCCTGCTCGAGCGGACCCGCCGGGACATCGCGACGGAGCGCGACAAGGCACTTGCCGACTTGCGGCGGGAAGCGGTGGATCTCGCGCTCGCCGCAGCCGCGAAGGTGATCGGGCAGCGGCTGGACAGCGAAGCGGACAAGCAGATCGTGCTCGATTACCTCGCCAAGGTGGAGCATTGAGAAGCGCGACGATCGCGAAGAACTACGCCGAGGCCCTGTTCGCGCTGGGAGAGCGGCGCGGACAGAGCGAGGCCTATGCTGGTTTGCTCGAGGCGCTGGCCGCGGCGGTGCACGCGTCACCCAAGGTCGAGGCGGTATTGATGTCGCCCAAGGTGACCAAGCCGCGCAAGGCGGAGCTGCTGGCGGCCGCCCTGCCGGGCGCACCCCGGGACTTCGTGCTGTTTCTTCAGGCGGTGGTCAAGCGGGGGCGGCAACTGCTGCTGGGCGAGATTGCCCGGGAATACGCCGGGCTGCTCGATGTGAAGTTCAACCGGGTGCGCGCGGGCGTCACACTCGCCCGGCAGCCTGACCCGCAGCTCCAGGCGGAGATCACCGCCGCGCTCTCCCGGGCGCTGGGCAAGGAGATTGTGGCGGGCTTCGCGGTGGAGCCCGAGATCCTCGGCGGCGCGCTCGTCCGGTTGGGCGACCGGATGCTCGATGGATCGGTGCGCCGGAGGCTCAAGCAGCTCCGGCGCCAGCTGCTGGCAAGATGACCAGTGACCGGTGACCAGTCGAAGTCAGGGTTGGCTGCGGAGCGCCTCCCGTAGGGCCTTCGTGTTGTAGACGCGTCCGGCGCGAATAACCCGTTCGACCTTCCTGAGATCCGCGACGTGCTCCGCGGGTTTGCCGTCCACCACAATCAGATCGGCCACTTTTCCGATGGCGATGCTGCCGTAGTCCCTGGCGTCCCCCATCACCTGCGCCGGGACGATGGTCGCGATCCGGAGAACCTGGGGGGCAGGGATTCCGGCGCGCTCATAGGTCTCCAGCTCCACGTTATAGCTGCTGCCATCCGTTCCCGGCACCAGGATCACCCCCGCGTCATAGAGCCGCTTGAGCAAGCGCAGGTAATTCGCGTCTGATTTGCGTGCGACGGAATCGTTGTTCTGCGGCGGGAGTCCGGTGACGTTCGGGCGAGCCGGGCCGCCCGGGTTAGTCCCGACCAGCCAGATATTGAAGGTGCCATCGATGACGGTGCCGCGCTGGCGGAGCAGCTCGATCAGCGCGGTCATGCCGGGGCCATCCACATCCACGTTCGGCGCCACGATCGCGGCCACCGCCGAATACGCCCGCATAGTCGGCAGGTAGAGTGAATCCGGGAAAAAGGTCGAGAAGAGGAAGGCCGCGTGGTTGATCTCATCGTAGCCGAGGCGCACCGCCGCCTGGGTGCTGAGGCCGCGGGGCACGTGCCCGCTCAGCCGCATCCCGCGGCGGTGCGCTTCCTGCGCGATGATAGGGACGAGGTCCGGCTGAATCAGGTTGTAGAGCTTGATCTGCTTGTAGCCGAGCGAATCGTAGCGGGCGACCCAGGCGCGAGCTTCCTCCTCGGTGCGCACGATGACCTCGGTGGGTCCCGCCCAGCGGCCCGGGCCCTCCATGAACCCGGCGAGGATGAGCCGCGGCGAGGCGAGCAGA
>DASYPD010000299.1:0-2349 GCA_036007005.1 Gemmatimonadales bacterium | reverse complement strand
AGCAGCGTATCGGTCACGACGCGCACCAGGTTGCTGCCCAACGCGCGCGCCACCCGCGCCGCGGCGGCCGAATCTCCCCGGCGAGCGAGCGCCTGGGTCTGGCGTACCGTCTCGCTGGTCGTCCCGAAATACACGACGTCGAAGCCTGCGCGGCGAAGCTCGCGAGTTGCCACTCTCGCCAAGCCCCGCCGCCGCGAGCCATTCAGGACCTCGACGATAACCCGCTCATTGTCCGCCAGCGCGACCCGCGCCCGGGGCGGCGCAGCCACGGGCTTGCGGTCGAGCAATGCCCACGCGCCGCCCCCCGCCGCCAGGAGCAGCAGCAGCGCTAGCGCGAGGAGGGTGCGGCGACGAGACTGTTCCAAAACCGCAGAGTGGGTTGAGGGATTTGCCGGCCTGACTCGATCAGGTGGAGCATGCGCAAGCGGGCCACGGCATACAACACCTCCTGGGAATGGGCGGGAAAGCGCTGGGCGAGTTCGGCGCGTTCCGGGTCCACCTCGCCGCGCCCGGGCTCCAGAAAATCGGCGCAGTAGAGCACCCGGCCGACCATGTCCCACTCCGGGATCCCCACGGAGTGATAGCGGACGGCGTCGAGCACGCCGCGATCCGTCTCTCCCTCGGCTTTGGCACGGGCTGCGCTGGCCGGTCCGTGACGAAGCACCGCTGGCCCCGAGATAGAAGGAGCGAAGGCCTCGAGCTCTGCAGCCGGCGCATCGCGCAACGCGTCGTGCAGCCATACCGCCTTGAGCCAGCGATTCCGTTCCGAATCCGGCACGCCCATCCGCTCGCTCCACTGGACCACCAGCTCGGCGACGCGCTGAATATGGTGCAGGCGATCAGGCGATACCTGCGCCCATTCCGGCAAGGTGGGGCGCAATTCGGAGGGAACGCCGGGCGGCGGAGCAGGAGGCACCATCGGGACGGCAATATAGCTATCGGCTTTCCGCTAGAACCCCATTCGCGCCAGCTCCGCCAACCCGCGCTGCCAGAACTCCCGCTCGGCGAGCCCGGGATGCGGCAGGGTGAGACCCGGCTCGTCAAGCACCAGGGTGTCGTAGCGAACCAGGTCGAGATCGAGCGTCCGCGATTCCCAGCGCTCGCGCCGGGTGCGGCCGGCCGCTGCTTCGATGCGGCGACAGGCTTCCAACAGCTCGCGCGGAGCGAGAGTCGTCTCGAGGGCCACCATCTGATTGAGATAGGCGGGCTGCTCGCGTCCGCCGAGCGGGGCGGTTTCCTCGATGCCGCTCGCCCCGAGCAACCTGCTGCCGGGCAAGCCGGCCAGTCCCCGGCGGCCCTGCGCCAGGTACGCGTCTCGATCGCCGAGGTTGCTGCCCAGCGCCACGTAAGCGCGGCTCGGCTTCATCCCTCGAGCGCGAAGTGCCGGGCGATACCGCGCAGCTCCCCCGCAACGCGTTCCAACTCGGAGATGGCGGCCTCGAGCTCGTTCTGCCCTTTGCTCGCTTCCGTGGCTTCCCGGGTGAGGTTTTCGGTCTGGCCCCGCGTTCGCTTGGCTGCTTCGGCCAACTGGCGGATCTGGGCCGCCAGGCGCCGGCCCGCCGCTTCATGCGCCGCCTCGGCCTCGGCAATGGCACGGGCCTGTGCGCCGGCATCGTTGGTCGCACGCACGATGGCGTCGAGCGCCAGGGCCGTATTGGCGGAGAGCTGGCCGACATCCTCCACGAGCTTCCGGCCATGCTCCATCTGGGTGGCAATCGCCGTGACTTCGCCGGAGATCTCGCTCACCAGCCTGCCGGCATCCGCTCCGGCCCCCGCGCTCTGCATGGCGAGCTGGCGGATCTCCTCCGCGACCACGGCAAAGCCGCGCCCGGATTCCCCGGCGCGCTGCGCTTCAATCGCGGCATTCAGGGCGATCACGTTGGTGAGCTCGGCGATCTCCTCGATCGAGGCGAGAAAGCTGCGGATCCGGGCCGTCGTTGCGCCCAGCGTCGAGACCGAGCGCGAGCCATCCGTCACGAACGCCTGCACGCGCACCAGCCGATCCACCGCTCCCTGGATCTCGCGGCGGTGCCTGGCTGCGGCTCCCGCCGCGTCATCGCTGCCCCGAGAGGCGCGCATCCCCGCTCCCGCCGCGAACTCTGACAGCCGGCTCAGCTCGGCGGTGGCCTCGAGTCCGCTCCGGGCGAAGGCTTCCTGGCCAGCCGCTTCGCGCCGCATGTTTTCCGCCGCGAGCTGCAGCGCGAGGGCCGAGGAGCGGAGCGAATTGGCGGCCCGGGCCAGCGCCTGAATCTGCGCGGCGATCTGCTCGACCGTCTCCAGCAGCGGACGGCGCAATTCCGCGAGATGAATCGCGGCGGAGATCTGGGTGGCGAGAGCGGCGAGGGCAGA
>DASYPD010000298.1:0-3718 GCA_036007005.1 Gemmatimonadales bacterium | reverse complement strand
GCCAAGCATGAACCAGGCGGTCTTCTGAGTCACGCCAAGCGCCCGGCCCACCTCGTGGGAGCTGATGCCGTTCTTGCTGTTGGCGAGCATCCAGAGCGCCGGGAGCCACTTGTCCAGGCCTAGCGGGGAGTCCTCGAAGATGGTGCCGACTTTGATGCTGAATTGCTTTCGGCACGCCTTGGCTTTGCACTTCCAGATACGCCGGGAGGCGAGGAAGCCGGGGCCATCGGCCCCGCAATGGGGGCACTTCACGCCGTCCGGCCAGCGGAGTTCGACCAGAAAGGCGAGGGCCTGGTCGGCATCCGCGAAGTAGGTCACGGCGTCGGCCAGGCAGGTCGGGGTATTGGGAGACTTGAGCATAGACGTAAGGTACTACATACACCTTGGTGTGTCAAGTATGTTGTTGCCAGCAGATCGCACCGCTCCACATTAGGCTGGTGCTCCTGAGCCCTCGAACCAGGGAGTTCTCCATGCGGACCCGCGGCGCCTTAAAAACCCTCCTCATTGCTCTGCCACTCCTGCTGCTGGGCGCCGGGCTCGGCGTCGGTCTGGACCGCGTCGCGCTGGCCCAGCAAAGCGGAGTGAAGCGTACGGTGCTGCGGCGGGTGGACGACCCCGCTGCGGCGGCTTACGAGGCGGTCCTGGCGATCGCCGAGATCCCACCCGGCGCGGCGTCGGGCCGGCATCGTCATCCGGGGGTCGAGGTCGGCTATGTGCTGGAGGGGACGGTGTTGCTCCAGCACGAGGGGCGGCCGGATACGACGCTCAAGGCAGGCGACAGCTTCGGCAACAGTGGAGTTCATAACGCCAGCAACCCGGGGCCTAACCCGGCGAGACTCCTGGCGGTCTACCTCGTCGAAAAAGGCAAGCCGCTGGCCGAGCCGGTGCCGTGAGTCAGGCGGGCGATTCCACGACTGCTGCTTCACCTGAGGACATCCGTACCCGGTTCATCGAGGCGGCGCTGTGGCACGGCAACCTCGAGCGGGCCGAGGCGATGCTGCAGGCACACCCCGAGCTCGCGGGGAGCGACATTCACACCGCCGCCATCCTGGGCGACGATGTCGCGGTGCGCCGGTTCCTCGCCCTCGAGCCGGCGAGCGTTCACGCCAAAAGCCCGCCCTACGGGGGCGATGCGCTCAACTATCTCGGACTCTCGAAGTATCTCCGGCTCGATCCGGCAAGGACGCCTGGCTTCCTGCGAGCCGCGACCGCGCTGCTCGATGCAGGCGCCGATCCCAACACCGGTTTCTGGACCACGGGACAATATCCCGAGCGCGAAACCGCGCTCTATGGCGCCGCCGGAGTGGCACATCATCCCGCGCTGACGCGTTTGCTGCTCGAGCGCGGTGCCGACCCCACCGACGAGGAAGTGGTGTATCACTCGCCGGAGGGTCGCGACCTGCGCGCGATGCAGGCGGTCGTGGAGACGGGAAAGCTGGCTCCTGACCACCTTCGGCTGATGCTGATCCGCAAGCATGACTGGCACGACGCGGCGGGAGTCAAGTGGTTGCTCGAGCGCGGCATCGACCTCAATCAGAAGCGGGAGCGGGGCTGGATCCCGCTACACCACGCGATCGAGCGGGGGAACGACCTCGAGATCATCCAGCTGCTGCTCGATCACGGCGCGGACCCAGCTCTTGCGGAGGATGGGCTCACCGCGATTGCGCGTGCGGCCCGATTGGGACGCTCCGATCTGCTGCAGGAATTCGAGCGGCGTGGCATTCCGCTCGAACTCCACGGAGTCGACCGGCTGCTCGCGAGCTGCGCCCGGAACGATTCGGCTGCCATCCGCGCCCTCACGCAAGCCGAGCCGGCGCTGAAAGAGCAGCTTCTGGCCGACGGAGGCACTCACCTCGGGAAATTCGCCACGGCCGGAAACACCAATGGGGTGCGTCAGCTCCTCGACCTCGGCGTCCCGGTGAACGCGCTCTACGGGGGCTATGGGTATTTCGACATCGCTCCGGAGAGCACCGCACTCCACATCGCGGCATGGATGCTCTGTACTCCGTTGCTTAGGCTGCTGCTCGAGCGAGGCGCCGAGGTCAACCGGCGGGACGGCAAGGGGAGAACCCCGCTCGCCCTCGTCGTGAAAGGATGCGTCGATTCCTACTGGACCGAGTGGCGCAGCACCGAGCCGGCCCAGGCGCTGCTCGACGCGGGAGCGACGCTCGAGGGGGTGAAGTATCCCTCGGGTTACGTCGAGTTGGATGAGCTGTTGCGCGCCCACGGGATCGCGGAAAGCTGACTATCTTTTCCGCCGCTTCCCGAAGGAGTCCTTCGATGCACTTCGCACGCCTCTCCGCGACTCTCACGATCCTGTGCCTCACGGGCGGTCCCCTCCCGGTCGCCGCGCAACAGACGGTCACCGAGACCCGCGATCCGAAGCAGCCCCAGGACGAGGCGTTCGCCAAGGCCTACGCGCAGTGGACCAGCGAGCCACGCTATGGCAGTCCCCTCGTGGATCACCTCCCGAAGGTCGCCGGCGTGCCGACCCCCAAAGACGTGCTCGGCTACTACATCGGCGCGCCGAAGACGCTCACCTACTACGCGGACCTGCTGAAGTACTACCGCGCCCTCGCGACGGCTTCCCCACGCGTGCAGGTCGAGACCATCGGCAAATCCGACGAGGGCCGTGAGCTCGTCGTGGTGTGGGTGTCATCGGAAGAGAATCTCAAGAACCTCGCGCAGAACCGTGCCAATCTTGCCCGGCTCGCCGATCCCCGCGGACTCTCCGATGCCGAGGTGCGCCACCTCATCGAGAGCACCCGGCCGCACTACCATCTGATCGGCGGGTTGCACAGCGGCGAGACGGGACCCTCCGAGATGCTGATGGAACTGGTCTACCGCCTGGCCACCGAGAGCTCGCCGCTGATCACCCAGATCAGGAACAACGTGATCGTTTCGGTGACTCCGGCCGCCGAGCCGGATGGCCGCGACCGCAACGTGGACTGGTTCTATCGCGGGTTGGAGCTGGGAACCCCGGTGCCGGCGCCCACGCCGGACAGTGCGGCTCGCCCGGGCGCTCCCGGCGGCGCTGCGGGAGTCGGGGCGCGGGGCCCGGCCGCCGTACCCTACTGGGGCAAGTACGTCTATCACGACAACAACCGCGATATCAATCTCTCGCAGCTCTCGATGCGCGCGCTCACCGACTGGTACTACACCGCGCATCCCCCGATCATGCACGACCTGCACGAAGCGCAGCCGCTCTTGTACACCTACAGCGGGGGACCGCCGCAGAACCCCAATCTCGACCCCTTGCTCTTTGCCGAGCTGCCCTTCTTTTCGAATTGGGAGTTGTCCCAGATGACCAAGTGGGGCATGCCCGGAGTTTATACCCACGCCTTCATGGACGGCTGGTCGCCCGGCTACCTCGGCTCCGTCGCGTACAACCACAACGGCATGATGCGGATGTACGAGACGCAGTCTGGTCGCGACGCCAATCTCGATTCGATTCGTACCGCCGCGCGCACCGCGCGCGACAGCACTCGGCCGGACTCTGCGGGCATGACCCGGGGTGGGCCTGGCGGCGCGGTCACCGAAACGCCGGGGGGCGTGCCCGTCGTGCGGAGGCCCCCGGTGCCCACCGGGCGCGGGGGCGGGCAGCCGCGCGAATGGTATCGGGGCATCCCGATTCCGCCTAACGCGCTGAACAGCTTCACCCGGCGCAACAATACCAACTACATGGAGACCGGCGTCCTCTCGGCGCTGCAGCTCACCG
>DASYPD010000297.1:0-3334 GCA_036007005.1 Gemmatimonadales bacterium | reverse complement strand
GGTAATACCTGTGATGCTGCCGTTCGCTTCGAGAAAATGGACGCGGCTGCCGGCCACGAGCCCGCCGTGTGAAGTGGGCAGAAACCTGCTCTCCAGCAGCGGCCCGACCCGCACGCGCAGCGAATCACCCGCGAGCGTGATCTCCCAGTCCGCCAGCAGCTCATCGGAGTGATAGCGTCCGACGTACGCGACCAGAGGATGCACGACCGCCTCCTGCTCCGGCGGGACTGAGGCCGCCGGCGGAGTCTCCGCTGCCGTGCTGACGTTCCCGGCGAGCAGGACATCTGCGACCCGGTTCACCAGCGAAGCGGGGGCCGCATTCGAAACGTTGCAGAGCGCGCTGATCGAAGTGCGCTGCTCCGGAAAGCGGCTGAGCTGCGCCCGGAAGCCGGCCCAGGATCCGCCATGCGATATCCGGCGGAGGCCGCGGTAACGATCCACGCTCTGGCCCAGCGCGTAGCTGATCGGCTTACCATCGTTGAGCACCCCGGGCGTCTCCAGCTCCCGGATTGCGGCGGCACCCCCCACTGTCGGCTCGCTGAAATTCCGTTCCCAGAGCTGCAGATCCTGCACGCTGGTCTGCACCCCGCCATCACCGATCTGCTCCCAGTTGGCCAGCGCGAGCGCGAACCCGTTTGCTCCCCGCGGTGCATAGGAGCTGGCCTTGCCCGGCACGATTTCGGCGTGGTCGTCGAGGTAGAACGTATGACGCATGCCGAGGGGACCGAAGATGCGCTGAGCAGCGAACTGCCGGAGCGACTGGCCCGACGCGCGCTCGAGGACCACCGAGAGGAGAAAGAAGCCACTGTTGCTGTAGAGATACTCGTCCCCGGCCGCAAAGTTGGCGGCGCGCTGGCGGGAGAGCACCGCCAGGGCCTCTCGCGCTCCGGTCACCGACTCTTCCTGCACGCCGCTCCAGGCCAGCAAATCAAGGTAGTCCCGTAACCCGCTGGTGTGATGCAGCAGATGCCGGATGGTCACCGGCTTGCCATAGCGGGGGAGTTCGGGGAGGTACTTCTGAAGCTCGTCGTCCAGCGAAAGCGTTCCGTCCTGGACGGCCAGCAGCACCGCCAGGGCCGTGAACTGCTTGGACACCGACCCGATATCGAAGACCGTGGCCGGAGTGATCGGCACCCCGAGCTCGATGCTGGCCAGCCCATAACCCTTGGCGTAGCTCAGCCTGCCGTGCTGCATGATGCCCAGCGCACAGCCGGGCGATCCCGCGGCGGTGAAGCGACGGAATAGGGAATCGACCCGGGCGGCAACGCGCGGCTCGAGTCCCTCCGCATCCTGCGCGGTCAGCGGACGAGCGGCGGCGGCGAGCAGCAACGCGGCGAGCAGAGCCGGCGTACTCATTCGGCCGCCGGCAAGCTCATCCGGAAAGAGGCGCCCGGGTCGTTGCCGACATATTCCAGCGCCCCGCCGTGACTCAGCGCCACCGCCCGCGCGATGGGAAGACCCAGACCTGATTCCGCCGAGCTCGAGCGGGGGCGATTAGAGCGGTAAAAGCGCTGGAACACACCGGAGATTTCCTCGGCCTTGAGGCCGGCGCCGCCGTCGGTGACTTCGACACTTTTGCGGTGATCGGCCGCGAGCCGCACGCGCACCCTGCCGCCCTTTGGCGAGGCCATGATCGCGTGCTCTACCAGACCGTCCACGGCCCGGAGCAGCAGATCGGCGTCGCCCGAGACCAGGCCCGCGGTACCAAGCAGCTCCACGGTCACCTCGCGGGACTGGGCGAGCGCCGCTCTTCGAGTGATGGCGCACCCGACGACGTCATCCAGCTCGACGGGACTCCGTTTCCCGCCGACCACGCCGCCTTGAATCCGCGTCAGGGTCAGCAGATCATCGGCGAGACGGACCAGCCGCAGCACTTCGTCCAGACAACGCCGCAACACCGCTTCGTATTCCGGCGCGGCGCGCGGCCGGCTCAGCGCGAGCTCCAACTCTCCGCGGAGCACCGTGAGCGGCGCGCGCAGCTCGTGACTGGCGTCAGCGGTGAAGCGACGGGTTCCGGTGACGGCCCGCTCGAGCCGATCCAGCAGCGCGTTGAAGGCCGCTGCCAGCCGATTGAACTCGGCCAGGTCTCCCGGGAGCGCGACCCGACGGCTTAGCTCGTTCACTTCGATTGACTCGGCCTCCGCGGTGAGCGCAAGGGCCGGGGTGAGCGCGCGGCCCGCAGTCGTCCACCCGAGCAGCCAGGCGAATCCCGTCCCCAGCAGCGCCAATCCCGCCAGGAGCCAGATCAGCTTTTCGAGCCTGGCCTGAACCGGCTCCAGCGACGTAGTCACCTGCAGCACCTGACCTGGTTCCCCCCCACTGCCAGGGGTCAGGGGATACAGCACGCTCCGCACGGTCTCCGACTTCCAGCGGTGAGTGGCGAACGCCGTCCGCCCGCGGCGAGCCTCCTCGAGGGGCCTCGAAGGAAGGGAGAGCGGCTCGTGCAGATTGGCGCTTCGCGTGAGCACGACATCCGCGTCGCTCACGAGCTGGGTCCAGTACCGGTGAGCGGGTTGCTGGCTGCCGGAGCGCTGCGCTTCGAACCGTGCAGCGTCCAGCAATGCGGCGTCCACGTCGGAGAGAAAGTGAGCGCGCAGATACCAGGTCGCAACCGCCGCGGCGAGGACCCCCACGCCGAGCGACTGCAGCGCCACCCGAAAGGCGAGGGCGGACCGGAACGACGCCATCTCAGCGGGAATCTGACTTGAGCGTGTAGCCCACTCCGCGAACGGTATGGATCAGGCGGGGTTCCCCTGCGCCCTCCAGGGCGCTTCGCAGGGTAGAAATGTGAGCGTCAACCAGGTTCGACTCGGGATCGAAGCTGAGGTTCCAGACCTCGCGCAGCAGCTCGGACCGGCTCACCGCACGGCCGGTGTTCAGCATCAGGTACTCGAGCAGACGGAATTGCCTCGGGGCGAGGGGGATGACCCGGTCGCCCCTCCGCACGCTGCGCTTGAGCCGGTCGAGCTCGAGCGATCCCGCGTGCAGCACTCCCTGCGCCACCGAGCCGGTGCGCCGGGTCAGCGCGCGGACCCGCGCCAGCAATTCCACGAGCGCGAAGGGCTTCACCAGATAATCATCCGCGCCGGCATCGAGCCCGGTCGCGATGTCCTGCGGTGCATCCCGGCCGGTGAGAATCAGGATCGGAGTGGTGATGCCTTCCAGGCGCAGTGTGGCGCAGACCGAGAGTCCGTCAGGCTCGGGAATCTGGATGTCCAGAACGAGCAGATCGTAGGAGGGTTTGCCGCGTGCCTTCGCGAGCGCGGTGGTGCCGTCAAGCGCGACGTCCACGTTGTAACCATCTTCCTGCAGACTCTGCCGCAGAAAGCTCACC
>DASYPD010000296.1:0-3882 GCA_036007005.1 Gemmatimonadales bacterium | reverse complement strand
TGATGCGCTCCGACCTCACCCGGCTGCGCCAGGTGCTGCTCAATCTCCTGTCCAACGCCTGCAAGTTCACCGAAGCAGGGACCATCACCCTCTCGGCTGAACGGCTGAACGGCGAGGTGCTCTTCCGGGTGCGTGACTCGGGAATCGGCATGACTCCGGAGCAGCTCGACCGGCTCTTCCAGGCGTTTACCCAGGCCGAAGCCTCGACCAGCAAGAAGTACGGCGGCACCGGACTCGGATTGGTGATCAGCCGGCGCTTCTGCCAGTTGATGGGAGGCGAGATCAGCGTCAGCAGCGAGCCGGGC
This sequence comes from Gemmatimonadales bacterium, assembly GCA_036007005.1. Taxonomy (GTDB): domain Bacteria; phylum Gemmatimonadota; class Gemmatimonadetes; order Gemmatimonadales; family GWC2-71-9; genus JABFSM01. Next base: position 3,577 of record DASYPD010000296.1, on the reverse strand, counting down.
CGGGGCACCACTTTCACGGTGCGGCTTCCCACGGAGCTGGGTCAGCCGGCTGCCGTTGCGCCGGAAGACGGGCGCCCGGCGACCGGCGGCACGGTCCTGGTGATCGACGACGATCCTGCCGCCCGCGCCATTACGCGGCGGGTGCTAACCCGCGAGGGATACGCGGTGGTCGAGGCCGCCGATGGAGAGACGGGGCTCCGGCTCGCAAAGGAGCTCCGGCCCCACCTGATCACGCTCGACATTCTGATGCCGGTCATGGACGGCTGGGCGGTGCTGACCGCGCTCAAGGCCGACCCCGAGCTCGCCGCGACGCCGGTGATCCTGCAAACGATCCTGGAGGACCGCAACCTGGGCTTCGCGCTGGGCGCGTCGGAATACCTCACCAAGCCGATCGACCGGAAGCGGCTCGCCGCCCTGGTCAAACGTTACGTACCGAACCCGAGCGCCGGGCCGGTCCTGGTGGTGGAGGACGACGCGCCGACGCGCGCGCTGCTCGGCAAGGCGCTCAGCAAGGCCGGCTGGCGGGTGACCGAAGCAGAGAACGGGCGCGTCGGACTCGAGCGGATCGCCGAGGCTCGCCCCGCGCTGGTGCTGCTCGACCTGATGATGCCGGAGATGGACGGCTTCGAGTTTCTCGACGCGCTGCGGGGGGACCCGACGCAGCACGGGATCCCGGTGGTGGTCATCACCGCCAAAACGCTGACCGACGAGGACCGGCGGCGGCTGAACGGAGGGGTGGAGCGGGTGGTCCAGAAACACGCGCTCGACGCCGAGAGCCTGCTGGCGGAGGTACGCCGGGTGGTGGCCCCACGATGAAGCAGCCGCCGCGCCGCGCTGCGCGAAAGCCCACCGAGCGGCGAACGACCAAGAGCGACGTCGGGCGCCGCGAAGCGGCGTTGCTCCGCCTGAGCGCCGAGATCGCCGCCGCGCCGGAGGAGGCGGAGATTTGCCGCGCGGTGGTGAACGGGCTCAGGGATCCCGCGCTCGGCTACGTCTTCCTGGGCGTGTTCCTGGTGGATGAGGCGAACGGGGACCGGGTGCTCAAGGCGAGCATCGGATGGCCGGATGTGCCGACCGACTGGCGGGTACACCCGGGACAGGGTTTGAGCGAGCGGCCGCTGCGGGACGGGCAGCTCCGCTACACGCCCGATGTCACCCGCGAAGCGGGTTACTTGCCGAGCCTCAACAGCGGCTCCGAGGTCGACGTGCCGCTGCTCATGGGCGAGCGGGTGTTCGGAGTCCTCGTGGTGGAGAGCACCCGGAAGAACGCCTTCAAGAACCGGGATTTCGAGATCCTGACCGCCGCCGCGACCCAGGCGAGCATCGCTCTCGGCCGCGCGCGCCTGCTCGCCGCGGAGCGCCGCCGCGCCGACGAGCAACAGGCGGTGCTCGACACCCTGGCCGACCTGTCCGGCGAGCTCGAGCTCGGCAAGCTGCTGCAGGCGGTGCTGCGCCGCGCGACGACGCTGCTGGGCGTGAGCGGCGGCGAGCTGGCGATCTACGACGAGACCCGGCAGGAGCTCGAGGTCGTGGCCAGCGTGCAGATCGGGGTGGATTCTTCCGGCACCCGGCTCGCGCTCGGCGAGGGAGCAATGGGCCACGTCGCCGTCACCAAGGAGCCGATCTGCATCGCGGAGTACCACGAGTGGGCGGGGCAATCCGCGAAGTACGCCTCGGTGGACGTGCATTCCGTGATGGCGGCCCCGCTGCTGATCGGGCACCGGCTGGTGGGCGTGTTCGCCTGCACGCACGACGATCCCGCGCGGCGGTTTGGTCCCGACGACATCCGGCTGCTCAACCTGTTCGCGCCGCAAGCGGCGGTCGCGATCGAGAACGCGGGCCTCTATACCGCGGCCCAACGCCAGAAGCAGTACTTCGAAGAGCTGGTGCGCAACAGCCCGGTTGCGGTCGTGACGCTGGATAACCGGCACAACATCGTCTCCTGCAACCCCGCGTTCGAGCGGCTGTACGGCTACCCGCAGGACGAGGTGGTGGGACGCAACCTCGACGAGCTGATCTCGACCGAAACCAGCCGCTCCGAGGCGGTCGCGATCACGCAGCACGTGCTCGCGGAGGGCGCGGTGCGCAGTATCGGCAAGCGTCGGCGCCGCGATGGCACCCTGGTGGACGTCGAGGTCCTCGGCGTCCCGGTGCGCGTGGAAGGCGAGCTGGTGGGCCTGATGGGCCTCTATCACGACATCTCCGAGATCACCAGCGCGCGGCAGGCGGCGGAGGAAGCCAACAGCGCCAAAAGCCAGTTCCTGGCGAGCATGAGCCACGAGCTGCGCACGCCGCTCAACGCGATCATCGGCTACAGCGAGATGCTGGAAGAGGAAGTGGCCGAGCTCGGGCACCCGGAGCTCTCGCCCGACCTGCAGAAGATCCGCAGCGCGGGCAAGCACCTGCTGGCGCTGATCAACGACATCCTCGATCTGTCGAAGATCGAGGCGGGTAAGACCGAGCTGTATCTGGAGGACTTCGACGTGGCCGAGATGATGCGCGACGTGGCCACGACCATCCGGCCGCTGCTCGAAAAGAACCAGAACCAGCTGGTGCTGCGCGCCGGGGAACTCGGCAGCATGCGGGGCGACCTGACCAAAGTGCGCCAGATGCTGCTCAACCTGCTGTCCAACGCCTGCAAGTTCACCGAGCGAGGCAGCATCACCCTGGCAGCCGAGCGAAGCAGCGCGGCGAGTGGCGAGGAGGAGCTCTATTTCCGGGTTTCCGATTCCGGCATCGGGATGACGCCGGCGCAAATGGCCCGGCTCTTCGAAGCCTTCGCCCAGGCGGAAGCCTCGACCAGCCGGCGCTACGGCGGTACCGGGTTAGGGCTGGCGATCACCAAGCGGTTCGCGACTCTGATGGGCGGCGAGGTGTCGGTCGAGAGTGAGCCTGGCAAGGGCTCGACCTTCAGCATCCGCCTTCCCGCCCGGGTCGGAGGCCCGCGCGCCAGCGTGGAAGCCGCCGAGCCCGCGGAGCCGGCGGCAAACGGGAAGGCCGGCATGGTGCTGGTCATCGACGACAACGCCCAGGCACGCGACCTGATCGGGCGTTTGCTCATCGAAGAGGGGTTCGCTGTCGCCGAGGCCGGGAGTGGCGAGGAAGGGCTCGCCCTGGCCCGAGAGCTGTCGCCCGCGGCGATCACCCTGGACGTGCTGATGCCGGGGATGGACGGGTGGGCGGTGCTCGGCGCGCTCAAGGCCGATCCCGCGCTCGCGGATATTCCGGTCATCATGCTCACCGTCCTCGACGATCGCGGACTCGGCTTCGCGCTGGGCGCCGCGGAGTATGTCACCAAGCCGATCGACCGCGAGCGGCTGCGGCGGCTGCTCGGGAAGTACCGCCGCGACGGCGCCGGGGGGGGGGAGGTGCTGGTGGTGGAAGACGATCCCGCCACCCGCGAGCTGCTCCGCCGCTTGCTCGAAGCCGACGGCTGGACCACGGCCACCGCGGAGAATGGCCGCGTCGCGCTGCAGGCGCTGGAGCGGAGCGTCCCGGCGCTGATCCTGCTCGATCTGATGATGCCGGTGATGGACGGCTGCCAGTTCGCCGCGGAACTGAGGAGGCACGAGGCGTG
>DASYPD010000295.1:0-4375 GCA_036007005.1 Gemmatimonadales bacterium | reverse complement strand
AGAGGCGTAGTCAGCTCCTCCTCCGCCTGCGCTGCTCGACCACACGCTGTTGCTTCGGATCCCAGCGCCAGCGCGGTTTCGGCCCTCGCACCAGCACACCACCCATCCAGCGCGCTGTCTCGGAGAGCTCGAACCAGTCGGTCTTGTTGGCCAGCACGCGCTTCCCCAGCGTGGTGAGCCACACCGGACACTGGCGCAATTCCGCGTCGGGGAGGCGCAGCAGATTCCGGTGGGCGCCGGCGAGGGCGGGATGATCTCCCGAGGCGAGAGTGCGCAGCACCGCGTAGAACATCGAATCACCCAGGAAGGGACGGAGCTCGCGGTTCTGCACCAGCGGAAAGGCCTCCAGCGGGGTCTTCGCGCCGGCGGCGATCGCCTCGAGTGCCCACTGCTCGGTCTGACTCAGTCCGTTGGTCGTGGAGGGGTATTCCGCCAGATAGCGCCGGATCGCCGCAGGCAGAAACGGCAGCGCTTGCGTCCGCATCCGGGCGATCCGGTTGAGCTCGTTGGGGCGATGGTAGGTCAGCGCGCCCCAGGTCTGTCGAGCCAGCGAGAACTGCCGGCGGGTGACGGCGTGGCGCTGCGGGAGGAGCGTCGCCAGCTCGGCGGGGGTGAGCTGGCCGAGCCCGATGAAACGCGTGATGCCGGGAAAATCCCCGATACAGATCAGCGAAAGCCTGGTGTCCCGGGCCAACGGCGCGAGCCGCTGCAGCAGATAGACGAGAATGGCCTGGTCGAAGAGATCCGCTTCGAACCAGAGCACCGTTTCGTCGTAGCGGGCACACTGGGTAACCCGCCAGTCCGCGCCGAGGATCTCGCGGTACGTCTCGGTCATCGGCACCAGGTAGCGGGCGGCGAGGTAGGCAGCGCGCTCCTTCTGGCGCTGTTCGTCGTCGTAGGCGTGCAGCGGTCCTTCGCACAGGATATCGCTCCAGCGAATCTTGTCGCCCGGAATCCCGGCCTCCTCCAGGCGGCCCAGGATATCGTCGCCGCAGCGGATATGGAGGAACTGCACCGGGTCTGGAAACTCGGACAGTTTATACTTCCGCACTATGCGCTTGCGGGTGGCCGTCGTCGTGTCGGGAAGGGGCAGCAACCTGGTGGCGCTCCTCCGCGCGCTGGGCGACCGTGCGCCGGCGCGGGTCGTTCTGGTCATCAGCGATCGTGCCACGGCCGGTGGCCTCGCGCTGGCCGCGCAGCATGGCATTCCAACCTGCGTGCTCAATGATACCGCCGATCCCGCCGAGTGGCGCCGGGCGCTCCACGCGGTGAACGCGGACCTCGTCGTGCTGGCTGGGTTCCTCAAGCGCGTGCCGGCCGAGGTGGTCGAGGCCTATCGCGGCCGGATGCTCAACATTCATCCGGCGTTGCTGCCGCGCTACGGCGGGCTGGGCATGTACGGACGGCGGGTCCACGAGGCGGTGCTGGCCGCGGGAGATGAAGTCTCCGGCGCCAGCGTGCACCTGGTCACCGCGGAGTACGACGAGGGCCCGATCCTGGGGCAGGCCACAGTGCCGGTCCTTCCAGGTGACACCCCAGAGTCGCTCGCGGCTCGGGTGCTCACGGTCGAGCACCGGCTGCTGCCGGCCGCGGTGCTGGCAGCGGCGAGCGCGGGGAGGCCGGTGAGGTTCACTTTGCAGGATTCAGGCTTCAGGATTCAGAGGTCAGGGGCACCCCTGAATCCTCTCCTGACCCCTGAATCCTGAAGCCTCGCTATGCCCCGAGCCCTGGTCTCCGTCAGCGACAAACGCGGGATTGTTGAATTCACGCGCGGCCTGGTCGAGCTCGGCTGGGAGATCGTCTCCACGGGTGGCACGGCGGCGTCCCTCCGCAAGGCCGGGTTAGCGGTGACAGCGGTCGAGCAGGTGACTCGTTTCCCGGAGATCCTCGACGGCCGGGTCAAGACGTTGCACCCGGCCATTCACGCCGGCCTGCTGGCGCGCCCGCGGCTGGACGGCCACCGGCGCGAGCTCGAGGCCCACGGCATCCAGCCTTTCCAGCTCGTCGCGGTGAACCTGTATCCCTTCCGCGCCACTATTGCGCATCCGTCCGCGACCCTGGAAGACGCCATCGAGAACATCGACGTGGGAGGCCCGACCATCCTCCGCTCGGCGGCCAAGAACTACGAGAACGTGATCCCGGTGGTCGACCCCACCGATTACCACACCGTGCTGAAGCTGCTGCAGCAGGGGGAGGTCACCGAGGAGTGTCGCCGGGCGCTCGCCGCCAAGGTCTTCGGTCACACCGCCGAATACGACACCGCCATTGCGGGTTACTTGACCTCCCCCGAAGAAGGCCTGCCACCGCGGATCAACCTGTCGGTCGAGCGGATGCAGGAGCTGCGTTACGGGGAGAACCCGCCGCAGCGCGCGGCGCTCTATGCCACCGAGGAGCCCCGCGGGATTCGCGACATGAAGCAGCGGCAGGGCAAGGAAATCTCCTTCAACAATCTGCTGGATATCGACGCGGCCACCGCCAGCGTCGGGGCCTGGAAGAACCGCCCCGCCTGCGCCATCATCAAGCACACCACGCCGTGCGGCATCGCCGTGGGCCGCACCGGGCTCGAGGCGCTCGTCAAAGCGCGCTCCACCGATCCGGTGTCCTCCTTCGGCGCGGTGATCGCGTGCAACACCGTGGTCGACCGGGAGATGGCCGAATCGCTGCGCGATCTCTTCGTGGAGGTCGTCGTCGCCCCCTCGATCCCGGAGGATGCGCTCGAGGTCTTCAAGGAAAAGAAGAACCTTCGCGTCATCGAGCTGCCGATCGGCATTCCCGCGGGCTCGCTCGACTGGAAGAGCGTGCGCGGCGGCTTCCTGGTCCAGGACCGCTTCAGCTTCGATCCCTCCGAGGAAGGCTGGAAGGTGGTGACCACGCGCGGCCCGACGCCGGAAGAATGGAACGACCTGCGCTTTGCCTGGGCGGCGGTCGCTGCGGTCAAGTCGAACGCGATCCTGATCGGGCGCGAGGAGCGCTCCATCGGCATCGGCGCGGGCCAGATGAGCCGAGTCGATGCGGTGTTCCTCGCGATCCACAAAGCGCGCCAGCAGCACCACGTCACCGAGGGCGCGAGCCTCGCCTCGGACGGCTTCTTCCCGTTTCCTGATGGGGTCGAGGAAGCGGCACGGGCGGGGATCGGGGCGCTCATCCAGCCGGGCGGCTCGGTGCGCGACGCGGAAATCATCGCGGCCGCCAACCGCTATGGCATGGCGATGGTGCTCACCGGGCGTCGCATGTTTCGGCACTAGACAAGCGTGACCCGTAACCAGTGACCGGTGACCAGTAGCTCCACCACCACTGGTCACTGCTCACGCTTTTTCCGGAACACCATGACTGAAGCGCCGCGCCAGGCTCCCTCCCCCCCGTATGCGTTCGCCGGACTCATCGCGGCGCTGGTCTTCGTCGTCTACCTTGCCACCCTGGCGCCCACCACAGCGTTCTGGGACACCTCGGAATACATCGCCGCCGCCAAGACGCTCGGCATTCCTCATCCGCCCGGGAACCCGCTGTTCGTGCTGCTGGCCCACAGCTTCGGGTTGCTGCCGCTGGCCGCCTCCTACGCGATGCGGATCAATCTTTTTGCCGCGGTGACCAGCGCTCTCTCCGCCGGGCTGTGGTTCCTGGTCGCCGAGCGCTGGCTGCGCAATCTGGTGCCCGATGGGGCGCTCCGGCTGGGGGCCGCGGCGACCGGCGTGCTGGTGGGTGCGCTCTCCTGGACCGTATGGAACCAGTCCACGGTGAACGAAAAGGTGTACACCGTCTCGCTCTTCTTCATGGCACTGGTCACCTGGCTCGCGGTGCACTGGGGCGACGATGAGCCCGGCCCCCACCGGGATCGCTGGCTCATCCTGATCGCGTATCTGCTCGCGCTCACCTCGACCAATCACATGATGGGCGTGCTGGCCGCGCCGGCCGTCATCGTGTACGTGCTGTGGACCGACTGGCGCGCCCTCACCCGCTGGCCCGTCCTCGCGGGTATTCTGCTCGCGGTGCTGGTCGGCGTGTCGCCGAATTTCATCTTCTTGCCGATTCGGAGTGCGCAATTCCCCCCGATCAACGAGGGCGAGCCGGTCTGTCGCGGCATCCTCAACGCCTGGGCAAGCGTGCTGGACAGCTCGAAGTGCCAGCCGCTGAAGGACGTGCTCAACCGCGTGCAGTACGGCAAGCCCTCGGTGTTCCACCGCCAGGCCGATATCGTATCGCAGTTCGGCAACTACTGGCAGTATTTCAGCTGGCAGTTCGCGCGGGACTGGCCGCGCGCACTGCGCGCGCTCGCCACCGCTCTCTTCACCCTGACCGGTCTCACGGGACTCTGGGCGCTGTTCAAGAAGGACCGCCGGGCCGGCATCGCCGCGCTCGCCATGGTCGGCACCCTCAC
>DASYPD010000294.1:0-4756 GCA_036007005.1 Gemmatimonadales bacterium | reverse complement strand
GCTATCGCTATCTGCTGAGCGGGCTCTCCGCCGTCGCCCTGCTGTGGCTGGGGTGGATCTTGCTGGGCTGGGTACCGATCGCCGGAGTGCTGCTGTTCGCCGCGGCGTTGCTGGCGACCTGGCTGCTCGCGACGATCGGGTTCGGCGCCGCGCTGCTCTCGCGGGGCGGCGTCACGCCAGCCTTTTCGGGGCGATTCGTGCCGCCCGAAGCGATGACCGATGAGTATTTATGGGCGACGCCGCGCTACGGAGTGAGTGCCGTCGAGCGCCCGCCGCGCCGGCGATGAGCTGCGACTCCCGCCGCATCCCTCGGCGTGTCATCGCGAGGGCAGGCCGCATCCCTCGGCGTGTCATCGCGAGGGCGCGCAGCGCCCGCGGCGATCTCGCCCTGCTCGCGCTTCTCGTCGTGCCCGGGAGGCCCGTCGCCGCCCAGACGATGAGGGATTTCGAGTATGCACGGCCCTACCGTGGCGAGCGGACCCTCAAGGCTAGCGTCGAATTTGCGGCCGGCACCCTGCAGCTCGGGCCGTCCGCCGGCGAGCAACTCTATCATCTGAAGCTCCACTATGACGCCGACCGGTTCCAACCGGTCGGCAGCGCCGACCCGGTGGGTGTGGTCCGCCTGGGCGTCAGCGGCAAGGGCCGAGGCGGGATCCGGGTGGAGCGCAAGAGCGCGCTCGCCCAGACCGCCGCGATCGAATTGTCCCGGGCCGCTGCGCTTTCCCTCGACGTGTCGGTCGGCGCGGCCGAGGCGACGCTCGAGCTCGGCGGGCTGCGATTGGCGGAGCTGGTGCTCAAGAGTGGGGCCAGCCATACCACCGTGGGATTCCGGGAACCTAACCCGGCGATCTGTCGCTCCGCCGCCGTCACCTCAGGCGCCGGCGAGGTGAGCATCCTTCAGGCCGGAAACAGCGGCTGCCCGGTCTGGTACTTCGACGGCGGGGTCGGATCGGTGACGCTCGACCTCGCCGGCGCCTGGCCGAGCGATGCGCGGATCCGGCTCAACATGGCGCTGGGCGGGGTCAAGCTGCTCGCCCCGAGGGAGCTGGGGCTGCGGGTTAGGATGGGCGGCTTCCTGTCCCGCTTCGACGCCAGCGGGTTCACCCGCAGCGGAAAGATTTATACCTCGGCCGGTTATGCGCGGGCCACCCGGAAGCTGGAGGTGGAAGTCAGCTCGGCGCTGGGCGGGGTCAGCGTCGAGTGGAGGCAGTAGGGCAGTTCCCTACTCCCTACTCCCTACTCCCTACTCCCTGCTCGTTATTGATTGATGACCGGCAGCGCCAGCGCGCGCGCGCCGGCTTGGCTGTGGAAGCGCTCCGCGATGGCCAGCAGAGCCTGTGCTGCCGGGCTGGCGGGCTCGGCTATCACGATGGGGAGCCCGGCGTCGGCGCGCTCGGCAAGTCCGGGCTGCAGCGGCACCGATCCGAGCAGGGGGACTCCGATTTCCTCCGCGAGACGCTGACCGCCTCCCTCGGCAAAGAAGGCATAACGCATTCCGCTCACCGGATCGCTGTAAGGGCCCATGTTCTCCACGATCCCCACCACGGGTACGCTCACCCGGTCGAACATCTTCGCCCCCTTCAGTGCATCGCCCACCGCCATCTCCTGCGGCGTGGTCACGATCACGGCGCCAGAGACCGCAACCGACTGGACCAGGGAGAGCTGGGCGTCGCCGGTGCCGGGCGGCATATCCACCAGGAAATAGTCCAGCTCGCCCCACTCGACGTCGCGCAGAAACTGCTGGATGACCTTCATGATGATCGGCCCGCGCCAGATGGCAGGCGCATCCCGGTCCACCAGAAAGCCAATCGACATGAGCTTGACGCCGTGGCCTTCGAGCGGCTGGATCCTGCCCCCCATCACCAGCGGCTTCTCATACCTCCCGAACATGCGGGGAATGTTGGGGCCGTAGATGTCCGCATCCATCAGGCCGACGCGATGACCCTGCTGCGCCAGGGCGATGGCGAGATTGGCGGCCACCGTAGATTTTCCCACCCCGCCTTTGCCGGAGCTTACCGCGATCACCCGCCCCAGCCTCGGAAGCTCGCTCGGAACGGGTGCGGGAATGGAGCCGGAAGATTGCGGGGCGGGACCCGGCGGGCCATGCGTCGGCTTGGCCGCCCCGACGGGATCCACCACGGTGATCTTGACGGCATCCGCCTGAACGCCGGGGACCGCCTTCACGGCGCTGCGTGCTTCACGCACCAGGGTAGCAGGATCCTCGCGCGAGAGCAGCACCGTGAAGCTGACCCTGCCCTCGGGCGTGACGCTCAGATCCCGGATCATGCCGGCGGAGAGCAGATCGTTGTCGAGCCGGGGATTGCGGATGCGCGCCAGGGCCGCGCCGACTTGCGATTCCAGGGATTGGCTCACAGGACTACATGACCAGTAACCGGTGACCGGTTCTCTCAGATAGCATCGACTTGCTTGACCTCGGGGACCAGTTGGCGAAGCCGAGCTTCGATGCCCTGCCGCAACGTGATGGAGGATGCGCTGCAGCCGGAACAGGTACCGCCCAGACGGAGCAGCAAGGTCCCCTCCGCTTCATCGAAATCCACCACCTCCACCCTCCCCCGGTGCGAAGAGATGTAGGGACGCAGAGTGTCGAGGGTTTGTTCGATGCGTTCCAGCGTATCGGTCATTGGGTCTTTCAGCTATCAGCTATCAGCTATCAGCTATTGGCTATTGGCTATTGGCTATTGGCTATTGGCTAATAATAGGACCGTGGGGGGGTGGGTCAACCATGGGGAATGCTCAGCAGATACTCCCGGGCGGCGGAGAGGATCGCGGCTTGCGCTTCTGGCAGCGAGCCGGCGAGCGCGATCCCGGCAGCGTGTTTGTGCCCGCCGCCACCGTACGGCTTGGCGAACGCGGCGACGTCCACCCCGCCCACCGAGCGGAGGGAGACTTTCACCCGGCCTTGGGACATCTCGCGGAACAGCAGCGCCATGCGAACCCCGGCCACCGAGCGGGGGAACTCCACCACCCCATCCAGATCATCCACCCCGACCTGGTGGCGCTCCAGCGCGCCGGGCGGAACCGTCACCCAGGCGAGCCCAACGTCCTCCTCCACCACGAGTGTTCCCAGGGTCTCGGCCAGCAGCCGCGGGCGGCCCTTGGGCGCATTGGCGTAAACATCGAGATAGATGTCCTCCGGGTCGAGCCCCGTCTCCAGCAGCTCCGCGGCGATGCGGAGGGTGCGCGGATGCGTGTTACTGAAGCGGAAGCCGCCCGTATCGGTGACCAGCGCAACATAGAGCGCCCGCGCCACGGCGGGGGTGAGCGGCCAGCGGTTAGCCAGCGCGATTTCGCAGATCAGCTCACCCGTGGCCGCGGCCGTGGGATCGACATAGCGGGGACCGTCGGGCAGGGTGCCGGGACTCACGTGGTGATCCACGCAGGCGACCGGAACGCCCCGCTCGGCCACCGTCTGGGCCAGCATCCCCAGCCGTCCGAGGTCCGAGATATCGAGCACCACGATCAGCTCCGCGGTGCGGAGAGTCTTGATCGCTTCGGGGGTCCGATCGAGTCGCGGGAGATCATGGAAGAGAAAGGCAAAGCGCTCGGGGGTCGCAGTGGGATTCGCGATCGAGACGTCTACCCCCAGCGCGAGGAGCAGCTGAGCGAGGCCAACCTCGCTGCCGATTCCATCGCCATCCGGATTGACATGGGTGGTGAGAACCACGCGTTTGCCGGGAACCAGAAGCTGGGCCAGCTGCTCGGCGGCGTACAGTTTGTCGCCGGAGAGGGTGATGGGCATGGGACGGAAAGGTAACCAGTGACCAGTGACCAGTGACCAGTAAGACCACTCTCGGAAACGTTCCAGTTGCGGAATAGCTCAGGGGGGCTGCTGGCATTTCGTCGCACTGGCCACCGGTCACTGGTTACTGGTCACTGGTCACTGGTCACTGGTCACTGGTCACTTCCCTGCGGCCTCCCGCTCGTGCTGCAGCACACTGTGGCGGCGGCCATAACCAAAGTAGATCACGAAACCGATCACCAGCCACACCAGCAATCGAATCCAGGTATCCGCGGGCAGCGTCAGCATGAGCCCGATGCAGCAGAGCACGCCGAGGATCGGCACCAGCGGCACCAGCGGGGTTCGAAAGGGGCGCGCGAGGTCGGGGCGGGTCTTGCGCAGGATGAGGACGCCCAGGCACACCAGCACGAAGGCGAGCAGGGTCCCGATGTTGACCAGCTGGCCGAGCAGTTGGAGCGGCAGGATCCCGGTGGCCAGCCCCACGGCGACGCCGGTGATGATGGTCGAGAGATACGGGGTGCGGAACTTGGGATGCACCTTCGCCCCCCAGCGTCCCATCAGGCCGTCGCGCGACATGGAGTAAAAGACCCGCGACTGGCCCAGCAGCATCACCAGGATCACCGAGCCGAGTCCCAGCACCGCCCCGACGTCGACCAGGATGCGGAACCAGCCTGCCGCGCCGACTTTCTCCAAGGCGTAGGCCACCGGCGCGTTCACGTTGAGCTCCTGGTAGGGAACCATGCCCACCAGCACGCCCGACACCACGACATAGAGCACGGTGCAGATCGCCAGCGAGCCCAGAATTCCGATAGGCAGATCCCTCTGCGGGTTACGCGCCTCCTGCGCCGCCGTGCTCACCGCATCGAAGCCGATATACGCGAAGAACACCAGTCCCGCGCCGCGCAGCACCCCCGACCAGCCATAGGTGCCCCAGACACCGCTGTTCTTGGGGATGAAGGGGTGCCAGTTGGCCGGCGTCACGTGGGCCAGGCCCAC
>DASYPD010000293.1:0-6963 GCA_036007005.1 Gemmatimonadales bacterium | reverse complement strand
CCTCTTGACCAGCAGTATTTCTTCCCGCTGCAAAGCAACGCGAATTTCAAGGGCGTGATCTACGTGCGCGGGCCCGTGGCGATCAGCGGCCGGCTGCGGGGACGGGTAACCCTTGCAGCCACCGGCAAGGTCGTGCTGGCCGATGACCTCCTCTACACCATTTCGCCTGGCACCGACTGCAGCGAGAACGGCGACATGCTGGGCATCACCACGCCCGAGGTGGTTCCCATCGAGGACAACAACTTGCAGAGCCCCTTCCGGGTGAACAACGTCGCGGTGGGGTTGTACGACGACACGCCGGACAACGAAAGCTACCACATGTTCATCTTCACCCTGAAGCAGTTCTACGGGGAGAATTCGTGGAGCAATCCGACCACCTATGACGCCGGCACCGCGATCGTGGGCGAACGGTGCGTGACCACTCCCATCGCCAAGAGCGGCTGCGTGCGGGTGAGCGGTGGGATCATCCAGGACGACGTCGGTGCCCCGACCTACTCGAACTATTCCGGCTGGGCGGAGAACCACACCTACGACAAGTGCGGCTCCACCACGCCGCCGCCTTACTTCCCGACCACGGGCCGGTACCTCGCCAACCGCCTCTACGAGCTGGATCCGGTATGGCTGAACCAGATCGGAGTGGCGCAGTACTTCAGGACGTTGCAGAGCAGGTAGGAGGCTAGGGAGCTAGGGAGCTAGGGAGCTAGGGAGCTAGGGAGACTCTCTCTAGCCCCTAGCTCCCTAGCCTCTAGCTCCCTGCATCTATGATCTGATCCCGCCGCGTACCCACGCTCACATAGCGTATCGGCACGCCGGCCAGCGCTTCCAACCGATCCAGATAGCTGCGCGCGGCTCGCGGAAGCTCCGCGAGCGTGCGGGTGGCCGTGGTCGAGGAGCGCCAGCCGGGCAGCAGCTCGTATTCGGGCCGCGCCCGGTCGAGCAAAGCGACCTCCGAAGGCATCTCCTCGCAACGCTGTCCGTCGATCTGGTAGGCGACGCCCACGGGAATCCGCTCGAAATCGTCCAGCACATCCAGCTTGGTGACCGCCAGCGCGGTGAGTCCATTGATCCGCGCCGCATAGCGCACCACGGTGGCATCGAACCAGCCGCAACGCCGCGGCCGGCCAGTCACCGCGCCGAATTCCGCGCCGATGCGCCGGAGGCGCTCTTCTTCCGCCGGTTCCGCGACCGTCGGTAACGGCCCGTTACCGACCCGGGTCGTATAGGCCTTCACGACTCCAAGCACGCCGTCGATGCAGGTCGGGCCGATGCCGGCGCCGACCGCCGCGCCGCCGGCCGTCGTGTTCGACGAAGTCACGAAAGGATAGGTTCCGTGATCCACGTCCAGCAGCGATCCCTGCGCTCCTTCGAGCAGCACCCGACGCCGCTCGCCAAGGGCCCGGTGCACCACCGCTCCCGTATCGGTCACCAGCGCCAGCAAACGAGGGGAGATTTGCTCGAGCAGGGCGGCGTGCTCCTCGAAGGAGGCTCGCTCGGGCATCTGGGCGAGCGCGAGTACCCCATTGGCACGTGCCACGCCTTCTGCGAGCATTCGGCGTGCCTCGGGTAAGTCGCGTAGCTGGCCCGCCCGGATCCCGCGCCGGCCATACTTGTCCTCGTAGGTGGGTCCGATCCCGCGGCCCGTGGTACCGAGTTGCTGCTGCCGCTCTGCTGCCCTGTCGAGCAGCTTGTGGTAGGGAAGCACCAGGTGAGCGCGGTCGGAGACCAGCAGACGTCCGGAAGCGGCGATGCCGCGAACAGCCAGCGCGTCGAGCTCCTCGAACAGCGCGAGGGGATCGATCACCACGCCGTTGCCGAGCACGCAGATCGCGTGGGGGTTGAGAATGCCCGACGGGATCAGGCGGAGAATGAACTGCGACTCTCCGACGACGACGGTGTGTCCCGCGTTCGCCCCGCCCTGATAACGCACCACCACGTCGGCCTGTTCGGCCAGCACATCGACCAGCTTGCCCTTGCCTTCGTCGCCCCATTGCGCCCCGACGACGACCAGGCAGGAGAGCTCGGGGCCGAACACTATTCCGGGGGTCCCTTCCGGCCTTTTCCTTTGCGCTCCCCGGCGCCGCCCACCGCCTTGGCCGTCTCGGGCGAGACGGTGCCGGCGGTAGCAAGCTCCTCCAGGTGTTGCTGAAAGGTCTGCATCCCGCTCCTCGCGTGGGCCTCGGCCATCACGCTCTTGAGCTCTCCCAGCCGCCCAGGGTCTTTGAGACAATCGCGCACCGCGGGATTGGCGATCAGGATTTCGACGGCGGGCACGCGCCCCGCTCCGTCAGCGCGCGGCAGCAGCTGCTGCGCCACGATGGCAAGCAGCGCCTCGGAGAAACGCACCCGGCCGATGTCGCGCTCCTCCGCCGGCAGCATCGAGTGCACCAGCGTGATCGTGCTCATGACGTCGGGCGTCGGGATCGCGCTCAGCACCAGGCGTCCCGTCTCGGCGGCCTTGATCGCGGTGTCCAGAGTTTCCGGGTCGCGCAGATCGCCCACCACGATGACATCGGGATCCTGCCGCAACGCCGAACGCAGCGCCACGCTCACGGATTCCGTGTCGACCCCCACCTCGCGCTGGGTCATCGAGCAGGAGAGATCGCGATGCAGGAATTCGATCGGGTTTTCGATGGTGACAACGTGGCGCTGCTGGCTCTGGTTCATGTGATTGAGCATTGCGGCGATCGTCGAGCTCTTGCCGCTGCCGGTCACCCCGGTGATGAGAATGAGACCAGAGCGGTGCTCGGTGAGCTGCGCCAGCACCGCCGGGAGGCCGAGCTGCGCGAGCGTCGGCACCGCGAAGGGGATCACCCGCATCACGATCATGATCGAAGAGCGCTGCCGCAGTACATTGACGCGGAAACGGCCCACACCGGGCATGCCCCAGGAGCAGTCGTAGTCCTTGAAGCTGTCGAGCCGGGCGCGATCTTCGTCCGTGGTCATCAGCTTGAGAGCGATGGCCCGCGTTTGCTCGGGGGTGAGGCGCTGCTTGGTGAGGGGGACCAGCTTGCCGTCGATCCGGGCGCGGAAGAGGTCACCCGCCTTGATGTGCAGATCGGAAGCGCCGCGCTCGACCGCGGCCTTAATGATACGCTCGATCGGGGCGCTCGCCATCAGACGGCTCCGAAGAAGCCCATGTGCCGCTTGGCTTCGTGCAGGGTGTCGCGCGCGATAACCCGCGCGCGTTCGGCGCCACGCGCGAGCGCGGCATCCACGGCGTCAGGGGTGCCCTTCAGCTCGTTCGCACGCGCTCGAATGGGGGCCAGGGTCGCGATCATCGCATCGGCGAGTCGCCGCTTGCAATCGAGGCAGCCCCACCCCGCGCTGCGGCACTTCTCGGCGACCTCGCTGACCGTCTCGGGCGAGGAGAAATACTGATGCAGGTGGTAGATGTTGCAAATCTCCGGCGTGCCGGGATCCTTGCGGGTTACTCGCGCAGGATCCGTCGCGGCCGGACGCAGCTTTTCCCAGATCTCTTCGGGCGATTCGAGCAGCCCGATGGTGTTGCCGAGACTCTTCGACATCTTGGCCTTCCCATCGAGGCCCTTGATCCGGCTGGCGGGCGTCAAGAGCGCCTGCGGCTCGGGAAAGAACGCGGCGCCCGGCGCGTAAGCCGAGTTCCAGCGCCGGGCGATCTCCCGGGTAAGCTCGAGGTGCTGCACCTGGTCTTCGCCCACCGGGACCTTGTTGGCCCGATAGAGCAGGATATCGGCGGCCTGCAGAATCGGATAGCACAACAACCCGGCGGGGATACTCTCCAGCTTCTCGGTCTTATCTTTGAACTGGGTCATCCGCTCGAGCTCACCCAACGGAGCGACGGTGGTGAAGAGCCAGTTGAGCTCGGCGTGCTCGGGCACCGCCGATTGGACGAAGAGGATGGCGCGCTCCGGATCGATCCCCGCCGCAAGCAGACCGATGGCCATGTCACGGGTTCGCGCCGCCAGCGCGGGGACCTCATAAGGAAGGGTGACCGCATGGAGATCAACGATGCAGTAGACACAATCGAACCGATCCTGCAGGGCCACCCAATTTCGGACGGCGCCGAGCCAGTTCCCGATGTGCAGGTCACCGGTCGGCTGAATCCCTGAGAAAATCCGGTCCATTCGGCAAGCTACCTAGCTCTCTAACCGCTCGCAAGATGAATTCTTCCTTGGACTTACTGCATTTGGCGGCGCGGGCAGCGGAGCGGGCGGGGGCGTATATCAGATCGGAAAGTCGGAAAGTCGGAACGACGGAATATGGCGGCTCGAGCGCTTCCGACGTTCCGACGTTCCGACCTTCCGACCGACCTTCCGACTGGATCGCCAAAGGCCACCACGACTGGGCCACCGAGGTGGACCGCAACGCGGAAGCGATGATCGCCGAGGTACTGGGGACGGGAGCTCCGGACTCGCGCATGGTGGGCGAGGAATCGAGCCCCGAGCTGCGCGAGGAGGGTCTGGTGTGGATCGTCGATCCGCTCGATGGCACCACGAATTTTCTGCACGGCTATCCCCAGTATGCCGTCTCGATCGCCGCCGCCCTGAACGGACGGCTGGAGGCGGCCGTAGTCCACGATGTGAACCGCGAATGCAGCTATGGCGCGCTCCGCGAAAAGGGAGCCTGGCTCGGGGATAGGCGCCTCGGCGTCTCGAGCATCGAGGATCCCGCGCGGTCTTTGCTCGGCACCGGCTATCCTTTCAAACACCTGGATCAACTGGAGCGATATCTCGAGCAGTTCCGCCGCATCCTTCCCGCTACCAGCGGGGTGCGCCGGGCCGGCTCCGCGGCACTCGATCTTGCCGATGTCGCCGCCGGTCGCCTCGATGGCTTCTGGGAGCTGATGCTCGCGCCGTGGGATTCGAGCGCCGGGATACTGCTGATCCGCGAGGCGGGAGGCCGAGTGACGGATCTCAGCGGCCGGGACATCGGCGTGGAGCACACCGCGGTGGTCGCGGGGAATCCTGCGATCCACGGGTGGTTACTGGAGCAACTGGGGGATCCGGGGATCCGGGAATCAGGGGATCCGGGCCCCGCCGCCACCCTGATTCCCTGATTCCCTGATCCCCTGGATACCATGAGACGCACGCTCGCCGTACTCATTGCGCTCGCCGCCCCGCTCAGCGCGCAAACCGATCCCAACGATCTCTCCGCCCGCGTCGAGATCATCCGCACCGCGTACGGCGTCCCGCACATCCGCGCCGACGACCTGCGTGCCTTCGGCTACGGTCTGGCGTGGGTTCAGCTGGAAGACTATGGACCGATGGTCGCGCTGGGCCTGCTGCGCGAGCGCGGCCAGCTCGCCCGGGTCTTCGGCCACGACAGCATCGACAGCGATTTTCTTGCCCGCGCCATGCTCGGCGTGGTCCGCTCCCGCTATCTCGAGCTCGACCAGCCCACGCGCGATGTCTACGAAGGGTTTGCACGCGGGGTGAACCGCTACGTCAGCTTGCATGCGCAGGAGTTCCCCGCCGGCTTCCCCAGCGATTTCACCGGGTACGACGTGGTGCTGCGCGACGTGAGCCCGCCGCCGTTCGCGGCGGCGCGCAGATTTCTGGCTCGCCTGCAGGAGCGCGGCAGCCGGCCGACGGCCAACCCTGGCGAAGAGAGGGGGGACCCGGATCTCAATGAAGGCTCCAATGCCTGGGCGCTTGCGCCCAGGCGCACCGTCTCGGGCCACGCGATCCTGCTGCGCAATCCGCACCTCGCCTGGGACGCGGGTTACTACGAGGCCCACGCCATCGTGCCGGGCGTGCTGGACTTCTACGGCGATTTCCGGATCGGCGGGCCCTTCACGGTTATTGGCGGCTTCAATCGCGCGCTGGGTTGGGCCACCACCAATAACAGTTCTCCCCAGAGCGCCATTTACGCCCTCGATGTGGTGCCCGGCGCGGTGGACCAGGTGCTGCTCGACGGCGCCGCGGTCCCGCTGGTTCGCGGAGCGATCAGTGTGGAGTATCGCAACGGACCCGGCTTCTCCAGCGAGACGCGGGAGTTCTGGAGCTCCCCGATCGGACCGGTGATCCATCGCGATGGCGGCAAGGTGTACGTCCTGCGTTCGGCGGGCGACGCCGAAATCCGGGGCGGCGAGCAGTTCCTCCGCATGATGCGGGCGCAGAGCTTCGCGCAGTGGCGGGAGGCGATGCGGATGCAGGCCCGCGCGACCTCGAACTTCACCTATGCCGATGCCGCGGGGAACATCTTCTATGTCTGGAACGCCACGCTGCCGGACTTTCCCCATCCCGTGCTCGGCGATACCAGCGCGATCGCGGTCGCGCGGAGCGAGCAGGTCTGGACCCGGCTGGTGCCCTGGGATTCCCTGCCCCAGCTCCTCAATCCCAAGGACGGCTATCTCCACAACGAGAACGATCCGCCCCACTACACCAACCTGCGCCAGCCGATGGATCCGGGTCGGCTGCCTGCCAATGTGCCGCCGCCTACCTTAAGCCTGCGCAGTCAGCTCGCCCTCACGCTCTTGACCGGCGCGAAGAAGAAGTTGCGCCTCGAAGACGTGGTGCGCCTGAAGCACAGCTACCGGATGCTGCTGGCCGACCGGGTCAAGCCCGATTTGCTCGCGGCGCTCGATTCGGCAGGACCGGACAGCACCCTGCGCGAAGCGGGCGCTGTGCTGCGTCGCTGGGACAATACGGCGTCCCCCGAGAGCCGCGGCGGCGTGCTGTTCGAGACCTGGTGGCGCCGTTATGTCCAGGGTGGGCGCGATACGCCGCGCTTTGCCATTGCGTGGTCGCCGGAGGATCCGATCGGCACGCCACGCGGACTCGCCGACAAGTCACGAGCGCTGAGCGCGCTCCGCGCGGCGGCGGTGGACGTGCAGCGCCACTATGGGGCGCTCGACGTGGCGTGGGGAGAGCTGCACCGGGTCCGCTTCCCGGGGAAGGATTATCCGGTCGGCGGCTGCGGGGGAGAGCTGGGTTGCTTCCGAGTGCTGCAATATCGCGAGGAGCCCGATGGCAAACTCGCTGC
>DASYPD010000292.1:0-3661 GCA_036007005.1 Gemmatimonadales bacterium | reverse complement strand
TCGCCACCATGTTTCTGATCATGCGGGGAGGACCCAATGTCGGCGAGCATCTCGGGCTGCTGCGCGCCTACTTCCCGGGATACTCGGTCACCATCCACGGCAGCTTCATCGGCTTCGTGTATGGCTTCGTGCTCGGCTATGCCCTGGGACGGGTGATCGGGATGGTCTATAATCGAGTCGTAACGGTGTCGAAATAAGTCAGATCTGCACCTGTGCCCCAAGCTCGACGACACGGTTGGCCGGCAGACTGAAGTACGCCGTCGCCGACCGCGCGTTGTTCGTCATAAGCACGAACAGCTTCTTCCGCCACATCGCCATCCAGAGTCCCTTGGCGGCCAGTGCCATCCGCTTGGCCCGGCCGGCCCGAGTGGGGATGAGGGTTTCCCGGCCGAGATAGAACGTCGTTTCCATCAGCTTCACTTCGAGACCCTGCGGTTGAAGTTGTGCGAGGACCGCCGGCACGTCGGGCGATTCCATGAACCCATAGGCCGCAACTAGCGTGAAGAGTCCGTGCCCGAGCGGCTGCAGCTTAATTCGCTCTGCCTCCGGGACCTGGGGGATCTCGCTCGTCGTCACCGACATGAGGATCACCCGCTCGTGCAGCACCTTGTTGTGCTTGAGGTGGTGCAGCAGGACCGGCGGGGCGATGGTGGCGTCCGAGGTCATGAAGACCGCGGTGCCGGAAACCCGCGTGGGCGCGCGGCGTGTGAGGTCTTGGACGAAGAGCTCGAGTGGCAGCGAGTTCTCTCGCATCGTTGTGGTGACGATCACGCGGCCGCGCTTCCAAGTCACCATAAGCACGAACACGACGGCGGCGAGCAGGATGGGGAACCAGCCTCCCGCAGGGATCTTCACCAGGTTCGCGGCAAAGAAGGAGAGATCAACCACAAGGAACAGCGACACCAGGGGGATCACCTGCCAGCGATGCCACCCCAAATGGATCCGGGCAGCCTTCGCAAAGAGCACCGTGGTGATCGTCATAGTTCCCGTCACCGCGATTCCATAAGCGCCGGCCAGACTGGTCGAGCTGCCGAAACCCACTACCACCGCCAGCGTGGCCAGCATCAGAATGGTGTTCACTTCCGGGACGTAGATCTGTCCCGCCTCCTCCCGGGAGGTGTGTACGACGGTAACCCGCGGCGTGTAGCCGAGCTGGACCGCTTGCCGGGTCAGCGAGAATGCCCCGCTGATCAGGGCCTGGCTCGCCACGACCGCGGCGCCGAGCGATACCACGATCATGGGATACAGCAGCATCGTCGGCACCAGCCGGAAGAACGGGTTGTCGACGGCCGAGGGATCGGCGAGCAGCAGCGCCCCTTGTCCGAAGTAATTGAGCAGCAGGGCCGGCATCGCGACTGAGAACCACATCAGCCGGATCGGGCGCGGGCCGAAATGGCCCATGTCGGCGTAGAGGGCTTCGCCGCCGGTGAAGACCAGCACGACCGAGCCCAGAATCAGGAACCCGGCCAAGCCGTCCTGCACGAAGAAGTTGTACGCGTACCACGGATTGACGGCCAGGAGCACCGAGGGCGCCTTCGCGATGCCCCGCACCCCGAAGATCGAAATCGCCGTGAACCATAGGATCACGATCGGGCCGAACACCTTGCCGACTCCCGCAGTGCCTCGTTTCTGAAACAGAAACAGCGCGACCAGAAAGCCGACGGCCAACGGCACGATATAGCGTTCGAACGCCGGCGTCGCCACGCTGATCCCCTCCAGCGCCCCGAGCACGGAAATAGCCGGCGTGATCACCCCGTCGCCATACAGCAGCGCGGCGCCGATCAGGCCCAGGAGCACGAGCGCGCGGCGCCGCCCTCTCGCCTCCCCCGGGGGGCGCACCAGGGCCAGCAGCGCCATGATTCCACCCTCGCCCCGGTTGTCAGCCCTGAGCAGAATCGTCACATACTTGAACGAAATGACGAAAGTGAGCGACCAGAAAATCAGCGACAGGATTCCCAGGACGTTCTGTTCGGTCAGCGCGAGATTGTGCTCGGGAAGGAAGGCCTCCTTGATCGCGTAGAGCGGACTGGTCCCGATGTCGCCATAGACCACCCCGAGTGCCGCGATCGACAGCGCGGCGAGCGCCCTTCCCCTGGGCGGGGTACGCACCTGCCGCGATCCTTCGCTCACGCGCGGGTCGACGCGCCGCGGCGCAGCTCGCGCAGCGCGAGCAGGAAGATCAGCAGAATGATGAGCGCCGAGGCGACGCAGTAGCGGCAGATCGCGTGGATGACGAACAGCTCGAGCGAGGTCAGATAGAGGGTGAAGAGGACCGCAGCGCCCGCGAGCCAGGCCAGCAGCCGGGAGGGCCACGCGGGGCCTGCGAAGCGCGGTTGCAGCGCGAGCAGAGCGAGGACGAGCAGGATGACATAACCCACCACCCCGATCAGCGCCACCTCGACGCCCAGGAACCGGCTCTGGGGCGAGAGCTGCACGGTCTCGCACCCGCCGGTGCCGCACGCCAACGCACCGATCTTGCCGATCTTGTAGAGATACAGATAGCTCGCGATGAAAAGACCGGCGAGACTCAGAATGGCGAGTCCCCTCCGACCAGGCGTCACTGGGGCGCCTTGGGCAACAGATTCAGCACCAGCGCGCGGATGCTGTCGGACGTCGACGCTTTACCGCCGGTGTAGAGTCGTCCGCCGATCAGAAAGGTGGGAGTTCCGCTTACCCCGAGCCTGTTCCCCTCCTCCTGACTCGCCTGGATCCGTCCGGCATACTTCGCGCTTCGCATGCACTCATCGTACTTGGCGAGATCGAGCCCAACCTGCTGGGCATAGCTGCGGAACCGGCCGCTGGCATCACGCTGCGGACTCCATTCGCCCTGCTGCTCGAAAATCTTGCTATGCATCGGCCAGAACTTGCCCTGCTCGTCGGCACAGGCGGCGGCATGCGCCGCCACGCGGGAATGCGGATGCTGCTGCAGGGGCCAATCCCTGAAGCGCCAGCGCACCAGGCCGGGATCGATCAACTGCTGCCGGATCGCCGGGAATTGCACGGTGGCAAAATCGCCACAGAAGGGACACTGGTAGTCGGCGTATTCACTGATCTCCACTTTCGCCGAATCAGATCCCAGCAGGTAACCCCGGAATCCCGCGGTGTCCGCCGCGAGCACGGTCACGTTCGCGGGAATACTGACCGCCCTCGGTTTCTTGACTTGGTATACCAGTGCGGCGATCCCGGCCAGCGCGAGGGCGCCCAGGACCAGATAAAACCGACTCACTCGTGCCGCGGGGGGGGATGCCGCCATGGCTCTTCGTCCTCGGGATCAGGGCTCAGGATATCGTGCGGTTCGCGCGCTTGCTCAACCAGCCGCCGATGCTCCGCGACTTCCGGCGTGTCGTACGTGGAGCGGACTTCGTAATGAAAGAGCTCGGAGCGCAGGTCGCCCATGCGGCGCAGCAATTCTGGAACTCGCTGCAGCAGCCGGTCTGACCGGTCCAGCTCGGAGATTCGCTCGGCGAGCGCCCGCAGCATCGTGCGAAGCGCCGCAATTCTGGCCTCGTCGTAGACCTCATCATGCTGGTCCGCCATACCCACCTACCGTCTTACCATCCGTCCGCCTGTCCGCCCATCCGCCCCTACAGCGCCGCAAATGTAATGACCGACCCTGCAAGGCACACGGACGGCTCCCTTTGCGCCAGCGTGGTACAAGCCA
>DASYPD010000291.1:0-1603 GCA_036007005.1 Gemmatimonadales bacterium | reverse complement strand
GGCTCCCACGTCGCGCCCTGGCCTCCAGATAGTCCGCAGTCATCAGCGCTGCCATTTTCTCTGCGAGCGCGGCGGCAACGAGCTGATTGATCGAGATCCCCTCACGGGCCGCCAGCTCGCGTACACGCTCATGGAGGGAGTTCGGAAGGCGAATGCTCAGCGCACTCATCCACGCTTCTCCAGTTCGGCCAGGAAACTACCGGGCCGAAGCGTACGAATCCCGAATCGGTGCGACCCGATGAAGTCCCTGCCATTGTCAATGCCGCTCAGCGCGGCCGGACAGTGGCGCCTCCCGCCGGCAGCGGAACCACGGTCGGCTCCGGCGTCACGGCGGGCACGAGTCCCAACTCCCGCACCCGCTGCTTCTCGGCGCGGCTCAGGAAGTAGACCGCGACCAGGATGAACATGACCGAGACCCAGTCCTGCGCGGTCGGGAACTTGGTCTTGAAGAACAGCCACAGCAGCAGGGTCGCCGCGGTTCCCGCCAGGAGCGAGGTGAGCCGGTTGACCAGGCCGGCGAAGGTGGCGGTCCGCCCCTTGAACATGAAGATGAACACCGAGAAGAACGCCACGATGCCGTAGGGGACGCCCGACCAGATCGCGACCGGCATGGGACGCGCGACGGCGTCGTGGAACTGGACGATCTGCTTGGCCGACCAGCCGAACAGCCCGGGCGAGAAGAAGAAGAACGCCGCGAGCGAGACCATCGTGACCGACGCCGCGATCTGCTCGATGGCGAAGAAGCCCTTGTTGTCGAGCTGAACGCCCTTCCCGCGGGTGTTCTTGTAGTAGTTCATGATGTAGAGGCGGAAGGCGTACGCGACGACATAGAGGCTCAGGATCGACATCGCCGGAACCGAATGCAAGAAGTCGAAGCTCCCGCGTCCCGCGCCCGGCTTGAGGCCGATCCAGTGGGCGGCATGGACGTTGCGCGCCTCCAGGAAATCGACGAGCGGCAACAGCAGGACGTTGGTCGCGACCGCGAGCAGCGCGAACACCACGGCCAGGTTCTCCGCTCGATACACGCGCTTCTTCAGGATGCCCTGGCCGATCTGGACCTGATCCACCAGCCGGCTGATCACGATGATGCTGCCGCGCATGATCACCATCGCGACCATGACCGAGATCGGCAGGCTGTACATGAGCGTGGTGGTCGGGATCACGATCGCGGTGCAGATCCCCGAGGGGATGATGTAGGCGACCTCGGAGGGCACCCGGAACGGCCCCCACTGGACCAGGCGGTTGGAGGGGAGCTTCGTCCAGCCCAGGAGAAGCACGACGAGGAGTGCCACGGCGCTGCCGCCGAGCGTGTTGTTGAACAGGTAGGCCATCTCCGACAGCTTGGGCTCGCGGAGCACGGTGAAGTACTTCACCAGGATGCCGGTGATGGTGTAGCTCGCGAAGTACCCGATGCAGAGCTGCATCAGGAAGGAAGTGCTTTCGGAACGATCCTGCTTCATGTGCGGATCCTCTCGTCCGGGGAGACCGAAGATCATAGAGGTGGCGGGCACGGGTTGCCAGAAAAAAGTCCCTGTATTGGGCTGCCGCGCCGCGGGATCGCAGACGGAATCAAGCCCGCATGATGGAGCTGGCGGCGCGATTG
>DASYPD010000290.1:0-3640 GCA_036007005.1 Gemmatimonadales bacterium | reverse complement strand
GGGCAACAGCGACCAGATGGTTCTTTTCCTCCCTCTGCCAGGCTGCGGGTCCCGTCAGCCGACGCCCTGGAGGCCAGTCAATCCCCCGAGCGGACCATTCGCACGCTCGACGACCGTGCCAGCTTTACCACGGCCACGGTGCTCTTCGCCCTGACCGCAGCCTACCGGCTGGGGCCAGGAGGCTTGGGCGGCGAATAACGTGCCCGGCGCATGCTCCAATCGTACTGGTAGGCCTCGCGCAACTCTGCGGCCGTGAATTGGTAGCCCTCCTGGGCACCGATCCGGACCAATCGGTCGATGGTGGCTCCGGGGCCCAGAGCTTGTACGCGCTCCACCAGCCGAGAGGTTTCCCGAATGGCCGCGATGAAGCGGAGAGCGTTCTGTACCGACATGGAGAAAAAATAGTCACGACCCCGGAGGACATTCGACCGTGAAGGAAACCCCTTCGGGGGAGCCGTGATCGGCCAGCGGCTTTCGCCCAGTTGGCGCCTGCGTGCTACGGCGGCAGTGCTGCTGCTCGCCCCCATGATCTACGTCGTATCGCTTCGGCGGCTCAGCACCTGGGTGGCGCGACGGCGCCCCGCTGCTGGCCCGGTCTGGGATGTCGCGCTCGCGGAGTGGGTCGATCGTGTGCTGAGGAGGCTCCCGCCTCCTTGGCGTCGTACCTGCCTCAAGCGCGCCCTCATCCTACAATACCTGCTTCGCCGCGCGGGACGAGCCGCCGACCTTCACATTGGAGTCCGCCGCGGCGAGGCCGGTGAGCTGATTGCCCACGCGTGGCTAGCACAGGATGGAAAGCCACACCTCGAACCAGACACCCCGAGAGTGGAAAGCTTTCAGGTGCTTGCCTCTTTCCCGGAAGCCCGCTCCAATCGGTCGTGAAGCCCGACCTCATCGCGCGAGCCTGATCCCAATAGCTGATAGCTTAACTCATGCCCAAGTCTGGCCACATCGCTCTCGCCGGCAAGCCCAATGTCGGGAAGTCCTCTCTGCTCAACGCACTCATCGGCGAGCCCCTCGCCCTGGTGAGCCGGAAAGCACAGGCGACCCGGCTCCCCGTGACCGGGTTGAGGACCGAGGGCGAGCTCCAGTTCGTTTTCCATGATCTCCCCGGTCTGCTCGATCCCGAATATGCGATGCAGGCGCGCATGCGTGCCCTCGCCCTCGAGGGCATAACCCGCGCAGACGTAATTCTCTACCTGCATCCCGCGCCTGAAGCGCCGGCACCCGACTTCAGGACTCTCGCACGCCTCACTGACCTCAGTGACCTCACTGACCTCACCGTCCTCACCGTCTACACCAAAGCCGATCTCGTGCCGCCCGCGCGATGCGTCGAGCTCGCCCCAAGCGGTTTGGTCGTGTCGGCCACCGCGGGCTTCGGCATCGACGGCTTGCTCACCGCCGTCGCGGCGCGGCTGCCCGAACGCGACTTCGCCTACCCCGCGGATGAGATCGGCACCCAGCCCGTGCGATTTTTTGCGGTAGAGTACCTGCGCGAGGCCGCCTTCGAGCTGCTGGACGACGAGCTGCCTTATGCCTTCACTGCCGAGATCGAGGAGTTCCGGGAGACAACCGATCCGGTGTACATTCGGGCGGCGCTCTTCGTCGAGCGCGACTCCCAGAAAGGGATCCTGATCGGCGAAGGCGGCCGCACCCTGAAGGCCATCGGCAAGCATGCCCGGGCCCGGCTGGAGCAGCTGCTGGACCGCAGGGTGTATCTCGACACCTGGGTCAAAGTGCTTCCGAAGTGGCGCCGCGATGCCGAGCTGCTGCGCCGCTTTGGTTTCCCCGACCTTCCCGCGGAGCGCACATGAGTCTCGCCCCGGAGCTCCTCGATATTCTGGTCTGCCCGAAATGCAAAGGCGATCTGGAGTACCGGCCGGAGCAAGCCATCCTCGTCTGCCCCGCCTGCCGGCTCGCCTATCCGATTGAAGACGACATTCCCATCATGCTGATCGACGAGGCCAAGCCGGTTTGACCTCCGCGGGCATCGCGCGGGTCGTCGCCACCGCGCGCCGCGCGGCGGCCGCGGCGCAGCATGCTTTCGTCGGGACCGAACATCTCCTCGCCGCGGCCCTCGAGGATCAGGAGGGCCCGGGCGCCCGGGCGCTCCACGCCGTCGGCATCGCCCCGGAAGGCCTCGCCGAAGAGCTGATTGCCGGGCTTCCGCGCGCGGAGAGTGACGCAGCAGGACCACCCCCCCTGAGTCGCTTTGCCGAGCGCGCGATTGCGGAGGCGGAGAAGTCAGGCACTGACCTCGCAGTGGTGCTCTTGCGCGCCCCGCGCGGCCGCATTGCCAGCGTGCTGGCTCGCCGCGGCGTGAAGTTGACGGAACTCCACAAAGCTCTGGAACCGGCAGGTCCATCCAAGCGATCACACCGCGCGACCCACCCGTCCGCACCGACCTCACCAACCGCCCGCCCGCCCACGCATCCGCCCGCGCGCCTGCCGCCGCACCTCGAGCAGCGACGTCCTCCGCGTCGCATTCCCTGGTCGCTGCTGCTACTGCTGGCTGTTCCGGCCAGCGTGGTACTTCGCTGGCAACAAGCCTCAGCTCTCCTGATTTTTCTCACCGCTTGCGTCGGGGTATTGCCGCTGGCTCGTCTGCTGGGCCAGGCCACCGAGCAACTCGCCGAGCGGACCGGCCCGACTATCGGCGGCCTGCTCAACGCCACCTTTGGCAACGCTGCCGAGCTGATCATTGCCCTGGTCGCGCTGCGAGCCGGATTGATCGATCTGGTCAAGGCCTCGATCACCGGAAGCATTCTCGGCAATCTGCTACTCATTCTCGGGCTCTCGCTGCTCGCCGGTGGCCTGCGCGCCCCGCTGCTCAAATTCAACCGCACCTCCGCGGGGATGAGTGCCGCCATGCTGGCCCTCGCCGTGGCGGGACTGATCTTTCCGGCGCTCTTTCACTTGCTGCATCCCGGCTCTCCCACCGGGCGACTGGCGCTCGGCGAGCTGCAGCTCTCCGAGGCGGTGGCGCTCATTCTGGCGTTGACCTACGGCGCCTCGCTGCTGTTCTCCCTGCGAACGCACCGGACCCTCTTCGGGCCGGACGCTGCCGCCACACCGGAAAGCGCAACGTGGAGCGTCGCCAAGGCGGTGGGAGTGCTCGGGCTCGCCACTGCCGGAGTCGTCCTGGAATCCGAGCTGCTGGTGCATTCGATCGAGCCGGTCACTCTGACCCTCGGACTCTCCCAGACCTTTCTCGGGCTGATCGTGATTCCGATCATCGGCAACGCGGCGGAACACGCCGCGGCGGTCTCGATGGCCTGGAAGGGCAAGACCGATCTTTCCCTCCAGATCGCGCTCGGCTCGAGCACTCAGGTCGCGCTGCTCATCGCCCCGTTGCTCGTTCTCGCCGGCGTGCTGCTGGGACGGCCCCTCAGTCTGCTCTTCACCACGCTGGAGGTGGCAGCGCTCGGGATCACCACCGTCATCGTCTCGATCATCACGCTCGACGGCGAGTCGCATTGGTTCGAGGGAGTCCAGCTGCTGGCGCTCTATGGCATGATCGGAGCTGCCGCCTACTTCCTCTGATTTGACTGCTAGCGCCAAAGTTCCTAAGTTGCTGAGCGATAATCCTTTAACAGAGGACACGGGTGCGGACTCGGCCGACCATTCTCTTCTTCGGGCC
>DASYPD010000289.1:0-14678 GCA_036007005.1 Gemmatimonadales bacterium | reverse complement strand
TCAGCGGGCTTCCGGGCGGGACCAGTGCGAACGTCACGGTCAGCGGACCCGCGGGTTACTCGCAGAGTCTGACGGGATCGCAAACGCTGGCCGGGCTGGCGCCGGGAGTCTACAGCATTACCGCGGCGAGCCTCGCCAGCGGCGGGTACACCTACTCGCCCGCGCCGGCGACCCAGACCACGACGGTGAGCGCGGGAGGAACCATCTCGGCGGCCGTGAGCTACTCCGCCAGCACCGGCGCGCTGAATGTCACCGTCTCAGGACTTCCGGCCGGCGTCGCCGGCAGTCTCAGCGTCAGCGGGCCGAGCGGCTATGCCCAGAGTCTGACGGGGACGCAGCTGCTCAGCGGGCTCGCTCCGGGCGGCTACAGCGTCGGCGCCGCGGCGGTCACCAGCTCGGGCACCACCTACACGGCTGCCCCGGCCACCCAGAATGCCAGCGTGAGCGCCGGCGCCACGGCGTCGGTCTCGGTGGCTTACTCCGCAAGCGGCGGGGGCAGCTCCCTCGATCTCAGGATCGACGGCGCTTACCTGACGCAGGCCACCCAGCGCTATGACGGCTCGGTACCGCTGGTAGCGGGGCGCGATGCCTATCTCCGGGTGTTCGGAGTGGCGAATCAGGCCAACCTGGCGCGGCCGCAAGTGCGTATTAGGCTCTACAGTGGGGTCACTCTGCTGCAGACCTCCACGCTCTCCGGTCCGGCGGCCGGCGTCCCGACGGCGGTGGATCAGAGCAGTCTCGCCACCTCCTGGAACGTGCTGGTGCCGGCCGCGCTGGTGCAGCCCGGACTCAGCCTGCTCGCGGACGTCGATCCCGCGAACGGCGTTGCCGAAAGCGACGAGAGCAACAATCAGTTCCCCCTGTCAGGGACGCCCGCCAGCGTGGATGTGCGCGCGCTGCCGACCTTCGCGGTGCGCTTCGTTCCGGTGCTCCAGCAAGTCAACGGTTTGCAGGGCAATGTCTCGGCCGCAAACCAGGACACCTTCCTGGGAGACCTGAAGAAGTTGTTGCCGGTAGGCGCTTATGATGCGGACTTGCGAGCGCCCTACACGACAACGGCGCCGGCATTGCAGGGGAGCAATGCTAACGGGGCGTGGGGCACCATCCTGAGCGAGCTCTTGGCGCTGCACACAGCCGATGCGAGCAGCCGCTATTACTACGGCGTCGTAAAGGTCTCCTACAGCAGCGGCGTCGCCGGGCTGGGTTATGTCGGTGGATCCGCCCACACCGCGATAGGCTGGGATTTTCTCCCCAGTGGAATCAACATCATGGCCCATGAGGTGGGCCATAACATGGGCCGGCTGCACGCGCCGTGTGGGGGCCCCTCGGGAGTTGATCCCGCCTATCCCTATGCCAACGGTCAGATCGGCGTGTGGGGAATGGACCTCGCGAGCCTGCTGCTCAAAGCACCCACGGTGGCGGACGTCATGAGCTACTGTGGCCCGAACTGGATCAGCGATTACAACTGGAGCGCGATGGTCTCTTATCGGCAAGGGGGGCCGAACAATGCTCCCGCGGCCGGTGGCTCGAGCACCGGCCTGCTGATCTGGGGGCGGATCACCCCCAGTGGCGTGGTGCTCGAACCTGCGTTCCAGGTCTCTGCCGCCGCCGGCATTCCTCCGCGCCCGGGGTCGAACCGGCTGGAGCTGCTGGCCGCTGATGGGAGCACGCTCCAGAGCGTTTCCTTCGAGGCCTCCGAGGTCGCGGACCTTCCCGGTGGTCGCGAGGAACACTTTGCGTTCGTGTTGCCGCTGGGAACCGGAGTGCAGCGCAGTCTTGCCGGGCTCCGCGTGCTTGCCGGCAGCCGAGTCGGGTCGCGAGCCTCCGCCGCCCCGGCGGGGGCCGATCCGGGGCCGCAGCTTTCACGCCCCGGCACCGGCCAGGTCGAGCTGCAGTGGGATGGCACGCGATTCCCGATGGTGCTGGTACGCGATGCGGTGAGCGGCCAGATCCTCTCGTTCGCGCGAGGCGGAGCCGCGAGGCTTTGGGCGAGCGGACAGACTTTCGATCTGCAATTCTCGGATGGCGTGCGCACCGTCTCGCGTCCCGCGCGAGTACTGCGTTAGCGCGCCAGCGGAATCGCTCAGGGGCGCTTAGATTTCGGCCGTGTTGTCCGAGTCCGCCGCAGGCATTTCCCCCCCAGTTGTTCTCGTCACGGGCGCCTCAACCGGAATCGGCCAGGCTTGCGCCCAGCGCCTCGCACGCGAGGGATGCAGCGTTTTCGCGGGAGTGCGTCGGCCCGAGGATGGTGAACGGCTGGCGGCGGCCTCCGCGGAACGCGTTCGCTGGCTGCTGCTCGATGTCACGAACGCCGCCCAGATCGCTGCCGCCGCAGAAACCGTCGGGCGTGCGGTGGACGGGCACGGGCTCAGCGGCTTGGTGAACAATGCCGGCATCGCGATCGGCGGGCCGCTGGAGTTCGTCAGTGCGGAATTGCTCCGCCGTCAACTGGAAGTGAATGTGATCGGATTGCACGCTGTGACTACCGCCTTTCTCCCCTTGATTCGGCGTGCCAGGGGACGGATCGTGCATGTCGGATCGATCTCGGGCAGAATCGCCTCCCCGTTGATCGGCCCCTACACCGCCTCGAAGCATGCGGTGGAGGCCCTGGCAGATTCCCTTCGCCTCGAGCTGGCGCCGGAAGGCCTCCACGTTGCGGTCATCGAGCCGGGCCAGGTGCGCACGCCGATCTGGGACAAAGGGCTCGCCGCGTTCGGGAATATCACCAGCCGAATCCCGCCCGAGGGCCTGGTCCGTTATGGAAGCCGGCTGCGCGTCTTCCACTGGATGCTGGAGCGCGCACCGCGCATCGCCGTGCCCCCCGAACGGGTCGCGGATGCCGTCGCGCACGCGTTGTTCTCGGCCGAGCCGCGCACCCGCTACGTCGTGGGCAAGGATGCGCGCGTTCGCCTGCTGCTCGCGCGGCTGCTCCCGGACCGACTGATGGACGCGTTGCTCCTGGCGATGCTGGGCCGGATCGAGCGGAAGCTCACGTGAGACGCCTCGCTTCCCTCGCGCTCGGGCTGCTCGTCGCGGGCTGCATCGAGCAGAATCCGTTGAGCCAGACAACGCCCACCGCTGACAGCATCGCGCTGGTGCCGGCGACCCTCTTTCTGGAGCCCGGCGCGAGCCTCTCCGTGGCGCCGACCGCGGCGCTCAGCGCGGGCGGGGAGCTGAGCTGGGAAAGCAGTGCCAGTTCGGTCGCGACGGTTTCCGCGAACGGCTCTGTCACCGCCCTCACGACCGGCGTGGCCGAACTTCGGGCGACGAACTCGCGGGGTACGGGGAGGAGCACGGTCACCGTGGTTCCTCCCGTCGCCCCGATCCGCTCCTGGCGCCTCGCGCGGCAGGGACTCACCGACGCAACGCTGCTTGGCCTCTGGAGTGTCACTCCCCAAACCAGCTTCGCGGTGGGCCAGCGCGGCACGATCCTGCGTTCCGATGACGGCGGCGCCAGCTGGAGTCGGATGAGCACGCCCGACTCGACCGATCTGGTCGGCGTGTGGGGATCCTCTCCCAGCGATGTCTACGCCGTGGGTGTCGCTGGAACCATTCTCCACTTCGATGGCGCTACCTGGTCACGCATGGGCAGCCCGACCAACGCCGTTCTTTTGGAAGTATGGGGACTCGCCCCCGATGACATCTATGCTGTAGGCGCTGGCGCGACGCTGCACTATGACGGTGTCGGCTGGCGGATGCTCTCCGGGGCGGACGGGACCGAACTGTGGGCCGTGTGGGGCCCGGACCACTCGCACATTTTCGCGGCCGGCCAGAACGGGGTGCTGCTGCGCCTCGAGGGGACGCGCTGGACCCGTATGGCCAGCCCCACGTCGCTGCTCTTGCTCGGACTCTGGGGCAGTGCTCCCGACAACATCTACGCGGTCGGCATTCGGGGCACGGTGCTGCGCTGGGACGGAGTCGTCTGGAATCCGGTGGCCGTGCCGGTGCGCACCGATCTCTTCGCGGTCTGGGGGAAGAGCGGCGCCGAGATTCTCGCCGTCGGAGATGCTGGTGTCATGCTCCTTTTCAATGGGTCTGCCTGGACGCTGTTGCCCCAGGCCGCCACCGGCGAGAATCTTCGGGCGGTGCACGCCACTCCCCAGGGAGACTTCCTCGCCGCGGGATGGAACGGCACCGCGCTGGAGCGCAAGAGCAACGGCAGCTGGCAGCTGGGGAGCGCCGGCCCGCTCCTCTTCGGGGTGGCCAACGGGCCCGGGAATACCCGCTACGCCGTGGGCGGCAGCGGCGCGGTCTTGCGTGGCACCAGCGTGGCGTGGACGACGCTCGCCGTCACCAGCGCGCGGACGCTCTATGGCGCCACCGAGGACAATGGCGACCTGCTGGTGGTGGGTGAAGCCGGAACCATCCTGCGCTACAATGGGGCCGGCTGGGGTGACGAGTCCTTCGGCGCACAGCGTCTCCTGCGCTCCATCTGGATGGACGGCGCTGGCCAGGGTTTCATCGTGGGCGAGCAGGGCGTGATCCTGCGACGCGCGGGGTCGCGCTGGCTGGAAGCGCCGCCTGTGACGACGCGTTTTCTCCGGCATGTCTTCGGTCTCGACGCTTCCGATGTCTACGCGGTGGGAGATTCCGGCACGGTGGTGCACTGGGATGGCTCGGTGTGGCGCGCGATGCGCACGCCGACGGATTCTCTCTTGCGCGGCGTCTGGGGCAGCGGCCCCCGTGACGTTTTCGCAGTCGGAGCCGGCGGAGTGATCCTCCGCTACGACGGCGCCCGCTGGTACGCGATGCCGAGTCCCACCAACAAGGAATTGCGAGCGGTGTGGGGTACCGGCCCGACCGATGTCTATGCGGCGGGTGAGGACGGGGTTTTGCTGCGCTTCGATGGCGCCCGCTGGACCAAGCTGGCCTCGCCCACGAAAAAGATCCTGCTCGGCTTTGCCTGCCGCAGCACGGGCGCGCCCACCGTGGTTGGTGCGCAGGGGGTGGTCCTAGAAGGTGAGCGGTGAGCGGTAAACGGTAAGCGGGCCATCCCCACCTCCCGCTTACCGCTCACCGCTCACCGCTCACCGCTTACCGCTCAGCGTGCTTTGGCGGTGCAACGCGTGAAAAGCCTGGACGTCTCCCCGAAGACTTCGAACGGCTCCACGCAGCATCCAGACGGAGCTCTCCGGGGAGGAATTCCGCATGCGTCAGGCCATGGTTCCGCGCTGTCTGCTCGCCGTCCTGCTCGGGGGCTGCGCCACCAATCCCGCCACCGGCAAGAACGAAATCTCCCTCGTCAGCGAATCGCAGGAAATCTCGCTGGGAGAGCAGACCGCGGCCGCCGCGCGTGCGGCGATCGGGGATTACCCCGATTCTGCGATTCAGCGCTACGTGCGCTCCGTGGGAATCCGGCTCGCCGCTCGCACGGAGCGCCCCGCGCTGCCGTGGAATTTCGAAGTCGTGGATGACCCGGAGGTCAATGCCTTCGCCGCGCCCGGCGGCAAGATCTTCGTAACCCGTGGCATTCTCTCCTATCTCGGCTCCGAGGCGGAGCTGGCCGGTGTGCTCGGCCATGAGTCGGGCCACGTGACCGCCCGACATACCGCTCGGGAAATCACCCGGCAGCAGCTCTTCGGCATTGGACTGATCGCGGGCTCCATCCTTTCCTCCCGGGTTGCCCAGAGCGCCGGCGCGATCCAGCAAGGTCTCCAACTGCTTTTCCTGAGTTACAGTCGAGCTAACGAGGCCCAGGCCGACGAGTTGGGCTTCCGTTATATGCGGCGGCTGAGCTACGACCCGCGGGAGATGACCAGGACCTTCGAGACGCTGGGGCGCGTGGAACATCTCTCCGGCGGCGGCAAGGTGCCGACTTGGGCCGCGACCCACCCGGATCCGGGCGACCGCCTGAAGAAGGCCCAGGAGCGCGCCGCAGCCGTGCCGGCGGACAGCCTGCAGCGGGCCGTGGTGAATCGGGAGTCGTACCTGCGCGTCATTGATGGGATCGTCTTCGGGGTGAACCCGCGGCAAGGCTACTTCGAGGGCACGCGCTTCCTCCATCCCGAGCTTCGTTTCCGGATCGACTTCCCCTCGGGCTGGCAGACCCAGAATCAAGCCGATGCCGTGCTCGCCGTCAGTCCCCAGAATGACGCGGCGCTGCAGCTCTCGCTCGGCGGCAGCGAGTCGCCGGAAGCATTGCTGCAGAAGTTCGCCCAGCAGCAAGGAGTGCAGAGCGGGAACGCCCAGCGACTCAACGTGAATGGCAACTCCGCCATCACGGCGGAGTTCCAGGCCCAGGACGCGCAGGGTACCGCCCTCGCCGGCCGCGTGATGTATCTCGCTTACGGCGGGACCACGTATCAGCTTTTGGGCTACAGCACGGCGGCGCGCTATGGCAGCTATTCCGGTGCGATCGCCCGGGCCATGCAGAGTTTCGCGCAGCTGACCGATTCAGATGCCCTCAACAAACAGCCGGTCCATCTGGCCCTGGTGCGCCTGCCGCGCGCGATGACCATCGAGGAGTTCTACCGGCAGTATCCCTCTCCGGTTCGCATGGAGATCATTGCGGCGATCAATGGGGTCGAGGCAGGAGCGACGCTGCCGGCGGGGATGCTGGCGAAGCGAGTGCAGTAGCCCTACAGGCGCGTCGTCCGGCGCTTCAGGAAATCCATCAGGATGAATTGCCCCAGCGTCATGGTGTTGGTGAAATACGCCTTGCCACGGCAGATCTCCGCCACCCGTTTCACGAAATCGACCAGCGCGCGGTCGCGCGCGAGCATGAAGGTGTTGATCATGATCCCGCTCTTGCGGCAGAGCCCGACTTCGTGATAGGTCGCTTTGAGGATCCGGGGATCCAGTCCGGCTGAGTTGATGTAGATCTGCCCGTTCGGCAGGGTCAGCGCGGACGGTTTGCCGTCCGTGATCATGATGACCTGCTTCATGTCTTTCGTCTGCGCCGAGAGAATTCTGCGCGCCAGCTTGAGTCCCTCGGCCGTATTGGTGTGATAAGGCCCGACTTGCGCGCCGGCCAGTGCGGCGAGGGGAATCTCTTCCGCGGAATCGTGGAACAACACGACCCGCAGGCTGTCGCCCGGGTACTGGGTGCGGATCAGATGGGTGAGCGCGAGCGCGACCTTCTTGGCCGGTGTGAAGCGATCCTCTCCATAGAGAATCATCGAGTGGGAGCAGTCCAGCATCAGTACCGTCGCGGCCGAGGAGCGGTACTCCGCCTGGTGGACCTGCAGGTCGCTGTACTCGAGCTGGAGCGGGATCCCTATCCCTTCGCGCGCGATCGCCTTTCCCAGCGTCGCGGGGACGTCGAGATTGAGCACGTCGCCAAATTCATAGGGTTTGCTGGCGGCCTCCGCCTCGACACCGGTGGCGAGATGCGGTGTCTCGTGCGCTCCCACGCTCGATTTCCCGATGCTGCCGAGCAGGTTCTTGAGGGTGCGGTAGCCGAGAAAGTCCATGCCCTTCTCGGTGAGGTTGAACTGGACCTGTTGAGCCGCCGAGGCCGCTTCCCCGCCCGGTCCGAGGAGAGGGGTATACCCCTCGGGAACCTGGGGCGTTTCCTGGAGGTTCAGGTAGCCCTCTTCGGCCAGGCGCTGAATGATCTGATCGAGTAGCTGGCCGAGCTGCTGCTCCAGCTCTCGATCGCGCTCCGGGTCGCCGCTCGATTCCCCCCGCAGAAACTTGAGCAGCTCCGGAGTGAGCTGGCCCGACTCCATCAGGGCGCGCAGGATCGCCTCCCGCAGCGCGTCGAGCGAGCGCTCGCCTCCTTCGCCCGGCTCGGCCCACCACGGCCAATCACCGGGACCGCCCGCAAAGCCCGACTGCAGCAGGAAATCGCCGAGCTGGTCGAGCAAGGCCTGAAG
The DNA here is from genome assembly GCA_036007005.1 of Gemmatimonadales bacterium. GTDB lineage: Bacteria > Gemmatimonadota > Gemmatimonadetes > Gemmatimonadales > GWC2-71-9 > JABFSM01. The sequence continues at coordinate 6,861 of DASYPD010000289.1, read as the reverse complement.
ATTGACGGCGTCGGCGAGACCGGGGATGGACTTCGAGTACGTCGTAAATCGCATATCTCACGAAACAGCGTCAACAGTCAACAGTCAACAGTGAACGGGAACGACCCTGCTGATGAGCCCCTCCGGAAGGCAACTCCCGTTGACCGTTGACTGTTGACCGCTCACGCTGTTTCGTGCGCCATGCCGGCTACCAGCTTCGGCGCGCTCCGTCACCGGAACTTTCGTCTCTTCGTCCTCGGCCAGTTCATCTCGTTGTGCGGCAGCTGGATGCAGACGGTGGCGCTCGGATGGCTCGCCCTGGAGCTCTCCAACTCCGCTCTCCAAGTCGGCTTGGTGACGACCTTCGGGGCGTTACCGGTCCTGTTGTTTACTCTCTACGGCGGAGTGATGGCGGACCGGGTGAACCGGCGCCGGGCGCTCCTCATCCTGCAATCCCTGCTCCTGGGCGATGCGGTGGTGCTCGGGCTGCTCAGCGCGCTTCATCTGATCACCATGCCGATGGTGTACGGGCTCGCGTTCGTCGGCGGGCTGGTCAGTGCCTTTGAGATTCCGATCCGACAGTCCTGGCAGGTGGAACTGGTGGGCAAGGCCGATCTGATGAACGCCATCGCGCTCAATTCGTCGGCTTTCAATCTATCGCGCGTGATCGGCCCCGCGCTCGCCGGGACGCTTGTGGCAACGGCCGGCGCCGCGGTCTGCTTTTTCCTCAATGCCGCGAGCTTTCTCGCGGTGCTGATCGGGCTGCTGCTGATCAAGCCGGTCGCCGCCTTTGCGCCGCAAGCGCTGGAGCGGCGCACCGGGCTGCGTGAGGGAATCGCGCACGTCTTCGGCAGCCGCTGGCCGCGTGCCTTGGTGATTCTCACCGCCATCTTCAGCGTCTTCGGCGCCTCCTTCATCGCGATCCTGCCCGTCTACGCCCGGGATGTCCTGCACGCGGGAGCGGGCGGCTACGGTGCGCTGATGTCCGCCTTCGGCGTGGGAGCCGCCGCCGGCGCGCTTTCCATCGCCGCGGTCGGCCATCGCTTTCGACGGGAGCACACCGCGCTGGGCGCGGGCATCACCCTTGGCGTGGCGCTCCTGCTGCTTGGCCTGCTGCATCACCTCGCGGTCGCCTTCGCTCTGGCGGTGGGCGCGGGCCTCAGCATGGCCCTCAATGCGATCATGACTAACACACTGCTGCAGACCGAAGCGCCCGATCATCTCCGCGGCCAGGTCATGGGATTCTATTCGTTCATCGTGGTGGGCCTGGCCCCTTTCGGCTCGCTGCAGGCGGGCTGGATTTCCGAGCATGCCGGAACTCCCCGCGCCGTGCTCCTGGGGGGCAGCGTGTGCCTGCTGGCGGCGGGGATTACCGCCTGGCGGATGTTACGGAAACCAGCGTCAACAGTGAACAGTGAACAGTCAACGGTAACTCCACTTGTCGAAGAGCCTCGTGTATAGGGCCGGTCCCGTTAACGGTTCACTGTTCACGCTGTTTCAGCGGAGGGGCCGATGATCATAACCATCTCGCGCCAGTTTGCGGCCGGCGGCTCCGACGTCGCCCGCCGGGTCGCGGAGGCGCTCGAGTGGCGGGTGGTCGATAACGAGCTGATCGATCGAGTGGCGGCGCGCGCCGGACTGCCTCCCGAAGAGGTCGCGCAGCGGGAAGAGCGGGCTCCCGGCTTCGTCGAGCGGCTGGCGCGCGCGCTGGCTCGCTCGGCGCCAGAGCTGTTTCTCAAGCCTGCGGAGAGCGTGCCGGAACCTGAGGAGGCGACGCTCGTCCGGGTGACCGAGTCGGTCGTGGCGGAGCTGGCCGCTGAAGGACGCGTCGTGCTGGTCGGCCGCGCCGGACCGGCGGTCCTCCGGGGCTCCCATGATGCCCTGCATGTCAGGTTGGTGGCCCCTCTCCCGACCCGCCTCGAGACTGCCATGACCCGGCTCGGGCTCGAGCGCAAGGAAGCGGAGCAAGTCCTGCAGGAGACCGACGCGGACCGCGGCCGCTATCTCAAGCAGCATTATGGTCGCGACTGGGAGGATGCGACCAACTATCACCTGGTTCTCAATACCGGCGCGCTGGGGCTGCCGGAGGCGGCGGATCTGATCGTCGCGTGCGCGAAGCGGCGCTGGCCGGTCACCGGTCAGCGCTTACCGCTCACTGCTTTCCAGCCGTAGTCCTCGCTGCGCGTAATGCGTTTCTGGGCGGCCAGCGCTTCGAGCACCAGCTCGCAGCCCGCTACCTCGGCGCCAGGATCCTTGACGGGTGCCAGCCCCAGGTCGTGCACCAGCTGAAGCAGCCCCGGGACCACGCTGAATGCCTTGACGGCGGTGCTGGCGCGCTCCTCCCCTCCGATCTTGAGTGCGGAGCCCTGGTCGAACCAGGCGACCATCCGGTCGAGTCGCTCGTCGTCTGCGTCACCCAGCCGGTTCAGCAAGGTATGCAGAGCGGCCCGCCGGATCAGCTCTTTCGCGATCGCTTCGGAACCCTGCAGCTCCCCTTCGTACTCGAGCTCGAGCTTGCCGGTGATCGAGGGCAGCGCGGCGTAGATGTCTGCGATCCTGCCGACCGCTTCCGGCTCGCGGTGCGCGAGGGCGCGGCGCTCGGCGCTGGACACGACGTTCTCGAGCGTGCTGATCGGCAGCCGCTGGCTTACTCCGGAGCGGCGATCGACCCGCTTGTCCCCCCGCGCCTCGAACGCAACGCGCTCGATGACTTCGCGCACCAGCTCCGGAATCCGCACGGGCGGGGCCTCGCCATCGCGCGCGGTCCACGCCTCCTGCTCGGTGATCGCCATGCCGAGCTCGATCTCGCGCGGATAGTGCGTGGTGATCTCGGCGCCGATGCGGTCTTTGAGCGGAGTGATGATCTTGCCGCGCGCGGTATAGTCCTCGGGATTCGCGGTGAAGCACAGGAGCACGTCGAGCGGCAGCCGGACCGGATATCCCTTCAGCTGGACATCGCCTTCCTGCATGATGTTGAAGAGCCCCACCTGGATCTTTCCCGCTAGATCGGGCAGCTCGTTGATCGCGAAGACGCCGCGATTGGCGCGGGGCAGCAGCCCGAAGTGCATGGTGAGCTCATCCGAGAGCACATGACCGCCTCGCGCGGCGCGAATCGGATCGAGGTCGCCGATCAGATCGGCGATCGTGACGTCGGGGGTGGCCAGCTTCTCCACGTAGCGATCGTCGCGCCCGACCCAGGCGATCGGGGTGGCCTCGCCCTCCGATTCAAGCCGTTCGCGCGCGTACTTACTGATGGGGGCAAAGGGATCATCGTTCACCTCGCTGCCCGCCACGATGGGGAGCCATTCGTCGAGAAAGCGGGTTAGGCCCCGCAGCATCCGACTCTTGGCCTGTCCCCGCAGTCCCAGCAGGATGAAATCCTGCCGCGCCAGCAGCGCATTGATCAGCTGCGGAATGATCGTCTCATCGTAACCGTGAATCCCTGGAAACAGCGGTGTTTCCTCCCGCAAGGCCAGCAATAGATTCGAGCGCACTTCGTCCCGCACCGAGCGGCCCAGCAGGGGAGGCCTCCCCCATCGGCTGGCTCGTAACGCTCTCAGATCCCCTGGAAGCTCGCTCGGCCCTTTGCTGTAACTCATTGCCCCGTCGCTCATTGCGTGAAGGTGACTGAACTTGACACCACCTCGTGCCTGCCTATCCTTCGCGCCCGAATCCGCAGCGCCATCCGGTTCCCGTGTGCAAACGTATCGCGTTCCCGCTACTCAAGGAGAACTGATGTCGAAGTACCTCGCCGCTGCCGTTCTGCTCGCGCTCGCCTCGTGTGATCCGAAGACCGAACAAGCGCCCCCCGCGGATTCCGCCGCAGCCGCTACGCCGGCCCCCGCTGCAGTAGACACGACGGCGAAGGTTGCCGGGGACACTGCCAAGAAGCCATAGGCGAGCTGGTTCTCGATCGGCGGGCCCCCTGCTGTGGGGCCAACTTGCTTTTCAGCCCAGCAGCAGCGGATCGAAGGGCAGCGGGACCAGCTTGGCGGGCCGCTCGCCGGCCAGCAGGATTTCTCCCTCGGAGACTTCCCGGCGCACTATGGCGAGCGCCAGGATCCGGTCCGGTAGGAATAGCACCGTCTTGATGCTCCCGACCTCCTTGAGGTCCCTGCTGAGGGTCCGCTCGGCCAGGGGGCCGGCGCCCTCGAGCAGCACCCCGCGCAGGGTGCGGTTCACGTGCCCCCTGAAGTGCACGCGCGCCACGGTCTCTTGCCCGGTATAGCAGCCTTTCACGTACGACACGGCACCCAGCTCGTCGAAGCGCACTTCCTGTGGCAGCGTCCGCTCATCGATCTCGCGGCCGAGCGTGGGCCAGCCGGCCACGACGCGCGCCGCCGCGAGCGCGGGCTCGTCTCCGCGCTGCCCGCCGCTCTGCTCGAAGCGCTCGAGCATCCCATCGAGCTGCGCCGTGGGACCGAGCGCTAACCCGCTGAAAGGTGCAGAGGGCGGCCCGCCGGCCAGCAGGCTCTCGCCGTCGACCAACGCTCGGATGACCCGGCTGGCCCCGGGCAGCGCAGCGCCATTCGAGCGCGCAAAGCGTTCGAGCGCGGAGGCGCCGAGCAGCCAGGCCGCACTCCAGCTCTCGGAGAGGTCGCTCACCCGGGCGAGCCGCGGCGGCAGCACGCGCGCCAGGAGCTGCGCCGCCGTCTCGCGGGCGTGCCCCGCGATCAGCAGAATGAACCGCTCGCCCTCGCGCAGCACCCAGGGATCCACCACAATCATCCCTTTGGGAGTGAGCAGCGCACCATAGACGAGGCTGCCCTCGCCGGGTGCTGCGAGATCGCTGGTGAGCAGGCCTTGCAGGCAAGTCAGCGCCCCCGGGCCCGCGATGCGGAAGACAGCGACCGGATCCGGGACGACCAAGGCGCCGGTGCGCAGCCGTCTCAGCTCCGTCGGAGTGACGCTGAAATCCAGTTGCATGCTGCAAAGGTAAGGGGTCAGCAGTAGTACCCCGCTCTCGCGTACGACTCATCCAGCAGCTCGACGGGATGGACGACCCCGATGTGCAGCTTCCTCGCCCGGAGACCCGCGCCGAGCTGCATAATGCATCCCGGATTCCCGGTGGCCACCAGGGCCGGCCGAGGGATGGCGCTCTCGATGAGGGCCACTTTGTCGGCGAGCACGGCGCGCGACATCTCGGGGTGCAACAGGCCGAAAATGCCCGCGCCTCCACAGCAGCGTTCGGCGCCGGGAAGCCGCCGCACCCGCAATCCGGGGATCGCCGCGAGCATCAGCGTGGGAGGATCCCGCACTCCCTGGGCATGCTCCAGGTGGCAGGGGGGATCGTAGGCGATGTCGAGGGGCAGCGGAGCGCCCGCGCGGGGACCGCTCGCCGCAAGCAGCTCCGAGACGTCCCGAGTTTTCTGGCCGAGTTCTCCGGCCGCGGGTCCCGCCACGTGGGCGGCATCGCGCAGGAGGGCGCCGCATCCCGCGCTGTTCACCACTACGTAGTCTGCCGCCCCGGCGAAGGCCGCGGCGTTTGCGGCGAGCAACTCGCGCGCCGCAGAGCGGTTGCCGGCGTGCTGGTGCAGCGCCCCGCAACACACCTGGCCCTCGATCTCCTTTACCCGATAGCCATTGGCCTCGAGAGTTCGCCGGGTGGCCGCGTGTACGTGTCCGAAGAGGCCGTCCATCACGCAGCCGCGGAACAAGGCTACAGTGGCGCGAACCTGCGGCGGAGCCTTGGACGGACGGTCGGACAGACGGACAGACGGATGGACCCGTCCCCTCGACCCGTCCGTCCTTCTGTCCGTCCGCCGGTCCGCCTTTGTCGCTGCTAGCATCCCCATTGCGAATCCAAAGCGGCTCTCTCCCGCCAGGGCCGCGGGAAGCCTGCTGCCCCGAAACCAACGCGCCGCGCCAAGCAGAGGCCGCCAGGAGGAGCGGTGGCGGAACAGCGCGAGCGTAAGACGCGCGAGGAGAGGGATGCCGTTGGCCTGAGCGAGCCGCTCGCGCGCCGCCTCCAGGCCACGTCCGTAGCCGACCCCCGCCGGGCAGACCGGCTCGCAACCGCGGCAGCCGAGGCAGAGATCGAGATGTTCCCGCAGGGCAGCGTCCCGCGGCGAAAGCTCTCCCCGCTCAAGCGCGCGCATCAGCAGGATGCGGCCGCGGGGAGAATCGCTTTCGTCGCCGGTAGCGAGGTAGGTAGGACAGGCGGGAAGGCAGAATCCGCAGTGCACGCACGGATCCAGCGCCTCGAAGCCCTCCCTAGTCATGCTCTCCTTCCAGCGCGACCGCAAAGGTGGGATCGGGGTCGAAGGTGCTGCGAAGCTTGGACACCAGCACCCCGACTCCCTCCCGGTACGCGCCGAAATGTCCCAGCGCGTGACGGAGCAGCCACGGCGCCCGCTCGAGCGTCAGCGGAATCTCGCGCTCCGCCACGATGTGGCGCACCGTGCGCAAGGCCTCGAGCGTCGCGGCCCCGCTCCAGCGGAGCAGGCCGCGGCCGGCTCCGCCCGCGAGCAAGCCGGGGCCCAGGCGCTCCTCCAGCAGATCGATGAGCTCATCGAGGGCGTCGGGGAAGACGCCGAGCCGGAGGGTGGTGGGCGCGGTGAGCGGCGCGCCAGCGACCGCATTCCAGAACGCGCCGGCGCGCTCCGGAGGGAGGCGATCCCAGCTCACCTCGCTGTGTGCGATGGCGCGGGTGGCCTCCGCCTCCACGGCCGCCTCCGTGCCCGTGAGCTCCAGGGCGAGGATCCAGTCGGCGTCCGCCGCGAGCGCCGGAGAAAAAAGCTCGAGCGCCGCCGCGGCGAGCTGCGCTTCCATCAGGGCGCGGGCCTGGCGTGTGAGCAGATCGCGCTCCCCGCGAGCCAGCAGCGTCAGGCGTGCGGACGGGAGCGCCTGGAGCCGAAGATGCACCTGGGTCACGACGCCGAA
>DASYPD010000288.1:0-5274 GCA_036007005.1 Gemmatimonadales bacterium | reverse complement strand
CACCTCCGCCTGTTTGTCGATGGGACGCTGAACTGGATTGTTACTGACGATGCGGATTCCCTGCTCGCCTATGAGCGCGTCCTCGGGAACGAGCGCGCCATTGTCGCCTTCAATGCCTCCGATGCGCCGCACGAGCTCAGCGTGTCGGCCGAAGGCAGGTATCGTCTCGCCTGGCCCGTTGGCGGCGGCGTGACCACTCCGGGCGGCACCCTCAAGGCGCAGCTGCCGGCCCGCTCGGCAAGGGTCTGGATTCGGGAATAGTGATTACGAAGAGCCGAAGGCGACTACACCAGTCATTGCGAGGAGCCGAAGGCGACGAAGCAATCCAACTCCCGGTGGCCGCTCCGCTGCAGAGTACCCTACGGCTGACTCCGGGAGAGCAGTCGCAGCGCGTAGAGCGAGAGCAGCACGGAACTGAGCTCGATCGCGAAGAAGGTGAGCATCAGCCGGCTGGCGGTTCGCTCCACCAGCATCCCGAGCAATCTCCCGCCGCCAAATCCAGCTCCGCACAGCGCCAGCGCGACTAACCCGGGCCGCAGCCACTCAGTCCGCGCCGCGCAGAGCGCCAGGAAGATCCCGATGGCAAGGTCGAATCCGCCATAAGTGGCGCGCAAATCCGTGCGGGCAGTCGGCGTCGGAAGCGAGATGTCGACGACCGTGGCCCATTGGCTGGGCCTGAACAGGAACCCCAGACCGATGCCGGCGAAGACCAGGGCGCCGAGAATCAGCACGGCTCGAGCGAATGTCATGGTTCGTCTCTGCTCCGAGGGGGGCGCCGGCTGGGGTTACCTCCGGACGCTGCAGTCCGCGCGCACCGTTGAGATCCAGGAACGGCACATGCGTCCTGAGGCGCCCGTCAGTAACCCCATCCCGGCGCCCCCGAGCCGCTCAGAGGACGCGGACTGAGATCGCGCGCGGGGGCCGTAGCGGCGGATCTGGATCGATTCATCCATCACGCGCAGCAGCGCCGAACCCGGCGTGTGAAGTCATGCCGAGGGCGGCAATGGGAGGTAGATCCACGCGCGGGTTAGACCGCCTCATTCGGCAATCTCTCTCATAGGACGACCCCCGCAGAAAGCGCGCGTTAGGCCGCGTTCGGGAGGCCTTCTCACCTAAACACACCTACGTCATGGCCACAGCGGAGACAGTACTGGGGGATTGGGAATCTGGTTCGTAGAGGCGCCCCACAATGCGGGCAGCGCCAGAACCGCAGGCTAACGTACACGCCCACCACCCCCATCAGGAGAGGGGGAAGAAAGATCCATGCGGTGTAGCGGTTGACCAACTCGTTGGCGGGAGTCTGGGGGTGTGTCACCACGAGCAATAGCGCACAGGCAACGAAGAGGAGTCCGCCGCCGCCGATGAGGAGCCAGATCAGCCGATACACCCGACGAAGCTTGGAAGACACCTTGCAAGTATATAGGCTTACCCTGCGTGGAGGCATTCTCTCCACAATCGGGCGACCAGCTCGCCTGCCGACGGAATGTCACGAATCGCGCCGACGCCTTGGCCTGCATACAACACCAGTTCCAGCAGCGAGCCGCGGTCATCTCGTCCCGGACCGGTGAAGTCGTAACGGCGTTTCGTGGCCCCCGAGACGATGTTCGTGGTGAGCACGTCGCCCTCGCCGGGCCGATGGCCGGCCGGGGGGCATCCCGCGGCTTCCCACAGCTCGAGCGTTCGATTGCGCAGGACGCGATGCGGCGCACTCGCCCAGCCATCCTGAAAACAGACGGTCAGGGCCGTATCCCTGGCCTTGGCGCGGGTGATCGCGCGCTTGTGCTCCTGATGCGCCCCAGCCTCCTTGGTCGCGACGAAGCGGGTACCTATCAACACGCCCGCCGCTCCGGCCAGGAGCGCGCGCCGGATGTGCGCACCGTTCGCAATCCCGCCGGCCGCCAGCACGGGGACTGTCTTCGCTTCCTCAATCACCGCGGGCAGGACCTCATACAGCGCCCTGGTGCCCTGCACATGGCCGCCGGCTTCGGTGCCCTGGCAAATGAGATAGTCCGCGCCTACGTCGAGGGCTCGCCGCGCGCCGGGGGCGTTGCCGATCTGAATACCCAGCTTGGCGCCCGACTTCCGGATGGCCGCGACAGTTTCCGCAGTCGGAATGCCCCACGCGAATTGAATGATCGGCGCCCCGGCCTCGAGCGCAACGGGGAGGGTAACGGGATCGAACGCGAGCAGATAGTTCACCGCGAAGGGACGGTCGGTGCCGGACTTGGTCCGCTGCACGCGCTCTCGCACGACGTCCGCCGAGGCGCCGACCCCGGTGCCGACTGCTCCCAGGCCGCCCGCGTTCGAGACGGCGATGGCGAGCTCCGGAATGGCGGCGCCTCCCATCCCGGCGTTGCCGATCGGATACTTCAATCCGAAAGCGGCCATCAAGGCACGCGCGCGGGGGGTCGGCATGGCAGCGCGCTGGGCGGGTATCTGGAGCCCGCCGGCGCCAAAGCCAGCCGCGACGGCAGCCGCATGGCGAAAGAACTCGCGACGGTTCGACGACATACGACCCTCCGGTTTGCGGGCGAATTGCTGCGTTATTTACCTAGCGTCCTTCCTCGTCCCGCGAGCGCGGACGAGAGGCGCTCGGCGATGGTCGGCAACGGGTTAGGGAAGGGCAGTGGCCTGGCCTCTGGCGTTAATTGCGCGCATGTCTGGAGCAAGCAGCGAGTCGACGGCGATCGAATCCAGTGGCGCGATTGCGGTGGCGAGTTTGTTCTGGAGACGTTTCAGCGTTTGAATGTCCCGGTCCGTTGGGTCCGTAATTGAGCTCGCAGGAAGAAGTGGATCTACGAGATGATGCGTACCCACCAGGATACCCAAGCCGACCCCGGCGATCAGAAGAAACAGCGGCATCATGAGGCGATTCATCATCGCGCGCTCCTCAGAGAGGCTTCAGCCCTTGGGGCGGATCCATTCCTCGAACGGGGGGTAGCCGCGAAGGCGACTCAGCTCTGGATCGCGGTGAATCGTGTGGTCGAACGCGCTGCCCTCGTGATACGCCTGGCGCAGGAGAGCCACGGCGCGCGCCTGGTCACCGAGGTCCGAGATGATCGTCGCTCGGCCCCAGGTATCCGCGCCACGGAGATTCGGTCTATGGACGGAGGCCAGGCGGGCCTCCATTCGGAGGGCGGTCGCGCGATCCCCCAAGCGGGCGGCCGATTGCCCCACGTCAAGAATCGCCTCCCAATTCAGGGAGTCGCGCGCGAGCCAGGACTGGGACGCCGCCAGCGCAGCCTCATACTCTTCGCAGTAGTAGAGTACGTCGATCGAATCGCGGCGCAGCTGCTCGGACGTGGTCGACTGCTGTGCGGCAGTGCTCCGGACCCAGCTGAGGGCACGTTGAAACATTCCCCGGGCTTCCTTCGGGTGGCCGTGCGCGGCTAACTCCAGGCCAGCGATAAGTGCGCGACTGGATCCGGCCCCCTCAGCGTGCAACCCCTCGGACTTGGCCACGAGCCGTTCCACCTCATGTACCTCTCCCAGCGCGGCGCGCGCCTGGATCTGCATGGTGAGCCAGCTGGGCGGGTCTTCAGGGAACTCGCGCTCGGTCTCCAAGCCGAGGTCGAGCTCTTCTCGGTAGCGGCCGAGGATGTGGAAGGCGTTCCCCAGCGCGAGATGGAGGCCAGCGCCGCGACGAGCGCCCGTGTTGAAGTAGCTTGGAACGTCCCGGTACTTCCGGTATGAAAGCGCTTCGAGCGGTCGATTCGCTAACAGTGCTGCGAACATGGCCCACTGCGAAAAGCTGAGCGGATCGCGTCCCGCCATGCGCCGCACGATCCGGTAGGCGCCCTCGAGGTCGCCTCGAAACAAAGCATTCATCCGGTCGATCATGTCGCGGTCGCCGCCTTGTCGTTGGATCGGCGAGGCGTCGAGCAGGGCGAGAGTCGACTCGGCGGCCGAGTACTGCCGATTGACTTGCACCTCTGCCATCCGCAGGAGCGGAAGGAGCCAGGTCGAATCCAACGCCCGCGCTCGCGCGAATGCCTTGAGCGCATCGTCTCCTCGCAGGCCGTCGCCGCGAACCAGCTCCCGGAATGACGCCAGGCTTGCGGGAAGCGTGACGCCCGCAAAGAAAAACTCCTGCCCGCCGGACTCTTGATTGGCCACCAACGCTACCAGGGTTCGCTCCACGAACCGCTCCAGCGATTCCGGGTGCTCGGGATCGGCGCCCCCTGATGCGACCGCAACGATCAGTTTTCCCTCCGGCATCCGGAGCAATTCGGCGCGATACTCGACGCCGCCCGTGCGACGGTAGTAGGACCCCGTAACGACAACCGACGCTCCATTGCGCGCTGAGAGATGATGCGCGATCACGGCGCGGCTTTCAACTCCGTGCTTGAGCTCAGCCTCCATCGCGGCGGCGGGAACGGCGTCCATTCCCTCGGCCGCTATTGCGGCCGCCAGGCGCTCCACGATGCTCTCGCCCAGGACGTTCTGCACCGGATCGCCGGTCTTGTTATCGAAGGGCGCGACGACGATGCGACCCGCGACCAGTTTCGGAGCGCGGTGAGTCAGATACCATGCGCTGAGAGCGACGCCTGCAACAAGTACCGCTGCGATGCCGAGCTTCACCCAAACCGGTATTCTGACCCTGATATTTCCGATCGCGACCGCTTCCAAGGGCCGCGTGGAAGTTGGGGTGATGCCTCCGCTCGGCGTGGTGGCCAACAGTTCGAGCTGGGCATGCAGCTCCCCCGCCGTCTGCCAGCGGTCGGCAGGCTTCTTCTCCAGGCAGCGCATGATGGTCAGCGCCAGGGCCGGCGGGACGCCGGGCCGATGGTCCGTCACCGGTCTGGGCTGTTGAGTCACCTGCGCGGCGAGCACAACCTGAGGACTCGACCCGGTAAACGGAGGCTGTCCGGTCAGCAGCTCGTAGCCGACGGCACCGACCGCGTAGAGGTCGGCGCGGTGGTCCATGTGTGAGTCTGCCGCCGCCTGCTCCGGCGACATGTAGGCGGGCGTGCCGAGCGCCACGCCAGCAGTGGTGAGCCGTTGCCGGCCGGTGGCCTCATGGAGCGCCTTGGCCACTCCGAAGTCCGTCACCAGCGCGTGCCGGCCGGAGAGCATCACGTTTTCGGGCTTGACGTCGCGATGCACCACGCCGCGGCCGTGGGCGTAGGCGAGGGCGTCGGTCACCTCCTTGAGGATCCGCACGGCTTCGGGCACCGGCAGCTCCCCTTCGCGCACCAGCTTGTCGCGCAGGGACTCTCCTTCGACATACGGCATGACGTAAAAGAGAAACCCGCCCGCTTCGCCCGAATCGTG
>DASYPD010000287.1:0-1571 GCA_036007005.1 Gemmatimonadales bacterium | reverse complement strand
CGAGCCGCCGCGCACGACCGACTTCGGCCGGGTCGTCGCGCAGGACGGTGTGAAGCTCCACGGCGTGCGTCCCCTTTCACCGCGAGGCTACTCGGCCGAACAGACCCAAACAGCCCATTCTCTCCGATTGCGTCAGGTCATGTCTTCCCCGGTCGCACGTCACGGCCGCACGTTGATCATGACCGGGGCGCATCCGTTCCAAACCAGAAGCCGGCGAGCAGCTCGGCGGTCGCGGTTGGGTCGTCAACCGCGGGAGAGTGCCCGGTGTCCGGGATCACCGCGAGCTCCGCGTCCAGTCGATGGGCCATGTCCCGCTGCTCTTCGAGGGACCACGCGTCGTCGCGCTCCCCGTAGGCGACCAGCACTGGTATGCCGGTATCCCGGAGTTGTGCGGTCATGTCCGCGGCCGACAGCAACCCACGGGAAACCGCGATCAAGCCGAGACGGTTGTTCGAGATGAAGCGATGGCGGAGGAAGTCCCTGATCGGCGCCGCGGGTATTTCCTCGCCTTGTGCGGCGGCGAAGGACTCCCGCAGCGCCTGTACGGTGCGCATGTCGTACTGCTCGAGGGCCGCGAGCTGGAGCTTTACTCGATCAGCCGCAGTCCCGGACACTGCCGCGGGCCCCGTGCACAGCAGTGTCAGCGACCGGACCAGCTCAGGTCTGGCGATCGTCGCCTCCCTCGTGCTCAGTCCGCCGAAGGAGTGCCCGAGGAGATGGACCGGGCCGGAGCCGATCGCCTCCGCCAGCGCGACGATGTCCGCGCCTTGCTCGACCGCCGTGTACGCAGCCTCGTCGTCTGGGCCGCTCGTCTCGTACTGCCCGCGCGGGTCTACCGCCACCACGCGGACTCCGCCTGACGCGAGCGGCTCCAGGAGTGCGATGAAGTCTTCCTTGGAGCCGCAGTAACCGGGGACCAGCAGCGCCGTGGTACGGATCTCGCCCGGTGGCGTCGCGATGTGAGCGGCGAACCGGCCCCGCGCTGTGTCAAGCCGGGCTGGCCGAGCGCAGGAAGGCAGATCAAGGAATCGCGGTGTGCTCACCAGCCCTCCTCACCGACTCCCTGGTACACAGTGCGCACGTTACCGGGCAGCGATGGGGCGGCGACGGTGGGTGCCGGGCGGCTGCAGGCGCCCGGCCTCAGGATCCGGACTCGTCCGAAACGGGGGTTCCCCCGCGCAGGCGGCGGCGTCGCCGCGGGCGAGGTTTCCGCGATGGCGATGCCTCGGCAGTATTCGCGGTCGCGGATGGGGCTGTGTGGCCAGTGTCGTTGTCTCCCGCGGGAGCTGGCCCGGCGCTGCGGGACTCGACGCTTCGATGGTCACCGCGCGGCCGGCGGCGCTTGCGCCCCCTCGGTTGCTCGCCGGAGGGCGCGCGGTCGCGCCGGGTCGCCCCGCGGCCGCGGGCCGTCTCGCCAAGGTCCTCGATCTGCTCCGCGCCGAGGCCGGCTCTGGTGCGTTTTTCAGGGGGTAGCACACCGGTCGCGCCAGCGGGGATACCGAGCACGTCGTAAAGGTGCTGGGACGTGGAGTAGGTCTCCACGGGTTCGTCGAATGAGAGGCCGAGTTCCC
>DASYPD010000286.1:0-6979 GCA_036007005.1 Gemmatimonadales bacterium | reverse complement strand
GTCGGACGCTCGACATTCTCGCCGCGCCCGAAGCAGCGGTCGCCATGAACGGGCTCGGCACCGTGCATCATGTCGCGATGGCAGTCGAATCCGCCGAGGCCCAGCTTGCCTATCGTAAAGAGCTGGTCCGGCTGGGCCTGCCGGTCACCGAAGTGCTTGATCGGCAGTACTTCCAGTCGATCTATTTTCGGGAGCCGGGAGGAGTGCTTTACGAAATCGCCACGATCCCGCCGGGATTTCTGGTGGACGAGGAACTGGCGGGCCTGGGCCGGGCGCTCAAGCTGCCTCCCTGGGAGGAGCCGCACCGGCCGCTCATCGAGGCCGGGCTTCCAGCGGTCGTCCACCCCTAACCCGCATGGATCCCCATGCCGGGCAGCCCGTCGCGCGGCTTGGCCCGCCAGTGGAAACGAGCCGGGCCGTGCTGCTGCTCTTGCATGGCCGGAATGCCGGACCTGAGAACATTCTCGAGCTGGCGCACCTGCTTCCCCATCCGGAATTCAGCTACCTCGCGCCCGCCGCCGCGGGAAATACCTGGTATCCCTACAGCTTTCTGAGCGAGACCGAGCGCAACGAGCCGGGCCTGTCGTCTGGGCTCTGGGTGATCGATCGGCTGCTGCAGGACGTCGCGGCTCGCGGGGTGGAAAGGAGCCGGGTTATCCTGCTGGGGTTTTCGCAAGGAGGCTGTCTCGCGGCGGAGTATGCGGTGCGGCACGCGACGCGACTCGGAGGCGTGCTGGCCTTGAGCGGCGGACTGATCGGCCCACCAGGCACCCGCTGGGATTACCCGGGCGACTTCGCCGGCACCCCGGTCCTGCTCGGCTGCAGCGACGTCGATCCCCACATCCCGAGGGAGCGCGTGGCGGAGAGCGCGCGCGTCTTCGAGCGGCTGGGCGCCCAGGTCACCGAGCGCATTTACCCCGGGCTGGGGCACCAGGTTAACGAGGACGAGCTGGAATTCGCCCGGCAGTTGATGCGCCGGGTGGCCGCGGCGGAGTAGCTAGCTGTGATTACCGGATACGTTGTTTCGCTTTAAAGCTGTTCATTTGGTCGTGACTGGTGCAAGGTGGAGTCGCTCAAGGACCTACCATGCAACAGGCCGAGGGCCAAGTGCACAGCCACAAGAATGCCCGATTGGGGTTTGCTGGACGGATTTGCTTGGTCGAACGGGTCCTCGGGGACGGGTGGACGGTCCCCATGGCCTCGGCCGCGTTTGGCATCAGTCCCCAGAGCGTCCGCAAATGGATCCGACGCTATCGTGCGGAAGGGCGAGCTGGGCTCGCCGATCGATCCTCGCGGCCGCATCACTCGCCCCGAAGGCTCAGCGTGACGCTCGAGCAGCGGATCGCGGGGCTGCGCCGCCAGCGCAAGTCAGGACCCACCATTGCCGACATCCTCGGTCTGTCCCTCTCGACGGTAGGCGATGTTTTGCGGCGGCTGGGGCTGGGCCGGCTTCCCCCCCTGGTGCCGCGCCCTGTCGTAGTGCGTTACGAGCGGGAGCATCCTGGCGAACTCCTGCATCTCGATATCAAGAAGCTGGGTCGGATCGGTCGCTCTGCCGCGCGGCGCCGGCTTCTGGCCCACGAACGGCAAGCCGGCTATCGCCAGGCGCAGCTCGGCTGGGAGTATCTCCACGTCGCGATCGACGATTGTTCCCGAGTCGCGGATGCCGAGCTCCTGCCCGACGCGTCCGTCGGGAGCGCCGTTCAATTTCTGGAACATGCCCTCGCCTGGTTCGGGGCCCTCGGGGTGGCGATCCGGTCGGTCATGACTGACAACGCGTTCTGCTATGCGAAGCGGCGCTTTCCCGCCACCGCGGCTGCCCTCGGCCTGCGCCATCTGCGAACCCGACCCTATCGCCGCGAACCAACGGCAAGGCAGAGCGCTTCATTCAGACCGCGCTCCGCGAATGGGCCTACGCCAAACCCTACCGCTCCTCACAACAACGAGCTGGCGCTCTCGGCCATTTTCTGACAAACTACAATTGCTCGCGACCTCATACTGCACACGGTCGCCGACCACCGATCAGCCGACTTTCGGCGTAACAACCTGTTCGGTAGCGACAGCTAGGGAAGCGAATCCAGTGGAATCCAGCCTCCCGGCCGGCGCACCTCGATGCGCGTCACGGGATGAATCTCCCAGAGGGTCACGCGATATTTCGAGCCGGTCGCCGGGTTAGCGGGATCGTAGCGATACATCTGATCCCAGTGCTCCGGGTCGAACATCAGCCAACCGCTGATTCGCACGGTATCACCCGCCTCGCTGACCGCCTTCGCCTTGGCGAGCGACCATCCCGGATGCAGCGGGCGCACCCGCGGAGTGCTCTCCACCACGATGGCGAGGTAATGGGGCTGCTGGGGCGCGCGAGTGAGATACAGGTGCCAATCCACCTGCGTGGCGGCGAAAGCGCCGCAGTTCGTCGTTTCGCCCGGCTGCTGGACCCCATGCAGCTTACCGGGCAGCTCTTCCTTCACTCCGGAGAGAAATCCCACCACGCTCACCGGCAGCCCCTCGAAGCGCGCCAGCGAATCGAGTGCGCTGCTGCTCCAGTCCGCCCGATGTTTGCGACGCGTATGCGGGAAGGGAAGGGTGGCGAGCATAACCCAGCCGAGCTCGTGATAGCTGGCGGCCGAGTCCGTGCGGTTTTTCCAGCGGTTGGTAATCGTGTCACCGCCCGCTCCACCGGCCGCGCAGGACTCGTGCGGCGGCTCCGGCCAGCTGTACTCGGCTGCATTGCTGGCAACCCGGGCCCAGCTCGAATCGATGCCGGGCGAGGGCGGCGAGCCGGGCAGCAGCGCGAGTCGCTGGGCCCAGGCCCATCCCGTGATCCCTCCCGGCGTGCGCACGTGACGGTAGTCGTTCTGGGGATCGGCGCTGAGCAGCTCTACCGTGTCGCCAGCGGCCAGCTGGTCCACGATGGGCGTCTGGCCGGAGTGCCCGGAGCGCACATTGAGACCGCTGGTCGCCACGGCACGTTGCGCTGCCAGCGGCCCGGCGACAGCCAGGAGCACGACGACAAGCCATCCGCAGCGTCGCGGCATGCGCCTAGGCTACGCGTGGAGGCCCGGAGCGGCAAGGGCACGCGCAACCCTCGCTCCGCGCTCGCAGGCCGAGCGCTCCCGCCTTGCAGTTTCCCCCCCGGAGGGCGATCCTGAGTTCATGGCTCGTCGCCCCCGCACCGCGTTGTTGGCTCTCTTTGTCCTCGCGGCGCTCTTTCTGGTTCTGCCGGGGTTTACCCGGTGGCTCACCGACTGGTGGTGGTTCCGGGAGGTGGGCTTTCAGGTGGTTTTTCTTCGGGAGCTGAGCTACCGGGCGCTGCTCTTCGTGGCGGTCGGCGCGCTCACCTTTGCGGTGCTCTACCTCAACCTGCGGGCCGCTCAGCGCGGTCTGGTTCCTAACCCGATCGTGCTCTCGCTCGGGCCAGGAGCGCCGACCTTCAACCTCAACACGATGTTGCGCCGCCTGACCTTGCCCGCCTGCCTCGTCATCGGCCTCCTGGCCGGGCTAGCCGGCAGCTCGGCGTGGGAGCTTGTGCTGCTGGCCTTCTACAAGACCCCCTTTGGGAGCGCCGATCCGCTCTTCGGGCGCGAGGTGGGTTTCTACGTCTTCACCCTCCCGGCCCTCTCCGCCGCCCTGGGATTCCTCTCGGGTCTCGCGACTGCGGCCCTGCTGTTCGTGCTCCCCATTTACTGGCTTCGCGGCGATCTGATTCTGCGAGGGCGGAGGCTCCGGGTCGAGCCGTCCGCCGGGCTGCACCTCGCCATCCTGCTGGGGGCGCTCTTCCTGCTTACCGCCGTTCGGCTCTGGCTGGTGGATGTGCCGGAGCTGCTTTACTCCAGTACCGGGCCGCTGCTCGGCGCGAGCTACAGCGATATTCACGCCCGGCTTCCGGCCCTGCGGGTGACAGCGGTGCTCGCGCTGCTCGCGGCGGCGCTGGTCCTGCTTGGCGCACTGCGGCGGGAATTGGGGCGTTTCGCGCTCTGGGCCGTGGTCGGATATTTCGGCGCGGTGCTTCTGGGCCGCGGTCTCTTTCCTTTCCTCATGCAGAAACTGCTCGTGGCTCCGACCGAGCTGACCCGGGAAACACCCTATCTTCGCTACCACATCGCCGCCACCCGGCACGCCTGGGGCCTCGATAGCGTCGAGACGAAAGAGCTCAACGGTGAGGCCACCCTGACGCTCGCGGACATTCGCGCCAATGCCCCCACCGTCGAGAATGTGCGGCTCTGGGATCGGGAGCCGCTGCTCAAAACCTTTGGGCAGCTGCAGGAGATCCGCACTTACTACGACTTCGTGTCTGTGGATGACGACCGCTACTGGATCGACGGCCGCTATCGCCAGGTCCTGCTGTCGCCTCGCGAGCTCAACGCTGCCTCGCTGCCGACCCGGACCTTCATCAACGAGCACCTGACCTTTACCCACGGCATGGGACTGACCCTCAGCCCGGTCAATCAGGTCACGCCCGAAGGCCTCCCCGTGCTGTTCATCAAGGACCTGCCGCCGGTCGCGACCGTCTCGCTCGAGGTCAAGCGGCCCCAGCTCTACTTCGGCGAGCTGGCCAATGAATTCGTTTTCACGGGCACCAAGCAACGGGAGTTCGATCACCCGGCCGGCGAAGACAACATCTATGCCGCCTACCAAGGCAGCGGCGGCGTTCCGGTGGGGAATCTGCTGCGGCGTCTGCTGCTGGCCATACGCTTCGGGTCCTCCAAAATCTTCTTCTCCCAGGATATCACCAACACGAGCCGGATCCTCTACTACCGCGAGATCACCGCGCGGGCGCAGCGCGCGCTCCCGTTCCTGGAGTTCGACCGGGATCCCTACGCCGTGCTGGCGGCGGATGGCTCACTGCAGTGGATCCTGGACGCCTATACCCGCACGGATCGCTACCCCTATTCCTACCGGATCGAGAATGGCGACAATTACATGCGCAACAGCGTCAAGCTGGTGATTGACGCCTATCACGGCAGCATCAAGGCGTACGTGAGCGCACCCGACGACCCGCTGATCCGGACCTGGTCGCGCATTTTCCCGGGGATTCTGTCGCCGCTCGACAGCATGCGGCCCGATCTGCGCGCGCACCTTCGCTATCCCGACGATCTCTACCGGATCCAGACCCGGCTCTACACCATCTATCACATGGAGGCGCCCGAGGACTTCTATCACCGCGAGGACCAATGGCAGATCCCGATGGTCGAGCGTGCCGACGGCTCGGTGCCCTTCATGCGGCATATCGTCATGCGGTTGCCCAGCGAGCCGAAGGCGGAGTTCGTCTATATGGTGCCGTTCACGCCGCGGGGGAAGGACAACCTCGCCGCCTGGATGGTGGCGCGTAATGACGGGCAGTTCTACGGTAAGCTCCTGGTGTACCGGCTTTCCCGGCAGAGCCTGGTCTTCGGCCCGCAACAGATCACCAACCGGATCAACCAGAACACCGAGATTTCCCAGCAGGTTTCCCTCTGGGATCAGCACGGCTCCCAGGTCATTCGCGGGGACCTGCTGGTCATTCCGATCGAGCAGTCGCTGCTGTATGTCCAGCCGCTCTACCTGCAGGCGGAGGGCGGCCGCATTCCGGAACTCAAGCGGGTTATTGTCGCCTACCAGAACCAGGTGGTCATGCAGGAGACCCTCGAGGAGTCCCTGGCAGCGTTGTTCGGAGGCCGGCCCGAGTCAGCAGTGACCCCCTCGCCACCCCCCGGAGCACCGGCGGCCCGGCCCCTCGATCAGGCGGGGCTGATTACCGAGGCGCGGCAGCATTACCAGGCTGCGCTCTCGGCTCAGCGCGCGGGCGATTGGGCCAAGTATGGAGAAGAGCTTCGCAAGCTCGGAGACGTGCTGGAGCGATTGGCTAGAAGCAGGGAGTAGTGAGTAGTGAGTAGTGAGTAGGGAATAACCTACTCACTACTCCCTACTCACTACTCACTAGCCTACCGAAAACTCCTTGCTCAGGCGAGCCAGCGCGAGCGCGCCGAGCGAAAGCCCGAAGTCTCGCAACGCCACGTCGTAATACCCCGGGATCATCAGCAGGTTGATGATGATGCCCCACAGCCATCCCATGACGATATAGGCGCCGATGCGCGGCCGCAGCCAGACGACGAACGCCGCCACGATCTCGATGACGCCGATAGCAAGCATGAAGGTGTGCCCGCTGAAGGGCAGAGCATTGGCGATGGTCGGCGCCAGGTACTTGTCCCAATCGACCAGCACCTTGGCGAACTTGTCGAGGCCCGCGAGCAGCGGCGCGACAGTGAAGCCGACGTGCAGGATCTGGTAGGCCTGATAGGCTGGTTGCGTGGAAACCACGGCCCCGCTGCGCGGAGATGCATGTACGGGGGCTGTCATAACGAGAGGACTCCTTTCGTCCCAAAATGGCTCTCCATCGGAAGGGACGAGGCCTCGGCTGGAAGTGACACGCCGCTGACCTGGAATCGGACGCCGCTTTAGGCGCGTAACCGGTCACAGCCGGAAGAGATAGCTCACCTTTCCGAAGAAGCCATCGCTGGCGCGCCGGAGCTGCTGGAAGCGGAATTGATCCGGCTCTTCCAGCGTCGAGCCGTAGCCGAGGTAGAGGAGGGTTCCAGGTGTGGGGCGATAGCTGAAGAGCCAATCCATTCGGAGCTCGTTGCTCGTGCTGCCGCTGTCCGGCACATCGTTCAGCAGGATGGCGCGGCCTTGGCGGTCCTCAAGGGCCGCGCGAGAGCGCGCCGCGTACTGGCCCACGAAACGGAGAAAGAGCGCGCGATTGAGCTGGTATTCGAGTTTGAGCCGCGGAATCGTTTCCGTGGAAAAGCGCGAGCCGTCTCGGCGCCGGTCGATGCTGAGTCGGCTGAACTGCAGGGTGGCGCGGAGCGCGGCAGCGGGCCGCAAGTCCACCGAGCCGTCGAGGCGCAGGCTCCGCCCCGGCGCAGCTTCGCGGAAGATGGGGATCTCCCCCAGCGAAGCGCTCGCCGTCGCGGTCAGCCGGCGATAGGTGGGGGTCGTG
>DASYPD010000285.1:0-2907 GCA_036007005.1 Gemmatimonadales bacterium | reverse complement strand
TTCGACCTGCCTGGCGGCGCCAAGCGCATGGTCATGCCGTCGCGCGGCGTCGAGTACACCGTGGTCAACGGCGTGGTCACCTGGGCGAACGGCAAGCTCACCGGCGCGACCGCGGGCCAGGTGCTGCGCTCCTGAGGGGGTCAGGTCTTACAATGCGACTCCTGGCCCTCAATTCATCACTCCGGAATGTCGTATTGCAAGACCTGACCCCGTGATCGAGTCGTGTCGGGGGCTTGTGCCTGCGTGGGAGGTGGACCACGTCGGGCACTTCACGGTCGCGTACTACCATCAGCGCATCGAGGATGCCGGCTTCGCGGTCCTGGAGGCGCTCGGGCTCGGGCCGACGTACACGCGGAGCGACGGCCGGGGTTGCCCCACCACGGACTGCCACGTTCGCTATCTTCACGAGCTGCGCTCCGGGGACATCTATCACGTCCAGAGCGTCGTCCTCGCCATCGAGGAGACGGAGCTCGTGTTCGGCCACAAGCTCTTCGATTCGGCCTCGGGCACCGTCTGCACGACGGTGGCGCAACGGGTCGGCCACCTCGACATCGCGACGGACAAGCCGATCGCCCTTCCCGCGGCGGCGCGACGCGCGGCGGAGGCGCACCGCATGGACTGGCAGGAGCCGGCGCCCGAGCGCCGGCCGCGGCCGACCGGCGACGAGGGCTTCATCGACGGGGTGCTCGATAGCGTGGGGCCGCAGGAGCTGAATGTCCTCGGCCGGAGCTCGCTCGCGCACTACGTCCACCGCTTCTCAGCCTCGGGCGGTCACGTCATGGCCGCCTTCGGCATGACACCGGAGTACATGCGAACCGAGCAGCGCGGGCTATCGACGTTCGAGTTTCAGCTCGCCATCGCCGGGCCGCTGCGGTCCGGGGATCTCGTGCGGGTGCAGAGCGCGCTTGTTCACGTCGGCAACTCGTCGATCCGGCTCTTCCACCGGATGACGAACCGGCGCACGGGCGAGGAAGTCGCCACGCTCGAGCAGTCCGGCGTGCACCTCGATCGCGATGCACGGCGCTCCGCCCCGCTGCCCGACGCGCTCCGCGCGAAAGCGCTCGCGATGCTTGTCGCGACGGCCGGGTGACGGTGACGGCACCGTGCGATCACACTCGTACTGAGGGTTCGGTTTCAGTCGACCGGCCGAATGGCATGACTGGATCGAGACCATCCTGGCGGTATGCCTTGAGTTTGTACTGCAGAGAACGGAGGCTGATTCCGAGCAGCTTGGCTGTCTGGGTTCGGTTGTGCCCCGCCCGGTGCAGCGTCTGCAAGATATATCGTTGCTCAAGCTCCTGCAGGGTCAGACCGGAGGGCAACTCGGCCTCTTTGCCGCTTCGCTCCTTCGAGGCGTCCACGCCGAGAGGCAGATCGCCCACATCGATGCGGTCGCCCTCGCAGAGCACGACCGCCTGCTCGAGGCAGTTCTCCAGCTGTCGGACGTTACCAGGCCAGTCATACGTTTCCAGCACCTGCAATGCCGGGGGCAACAACCGAGGCACGGGCTTGCGGTGGGCCGCCGCGAATTTCCGCAGAAAATGTTCGGCCAGCAGCGCGATATCCCCGTCGCGGTCCCGTAAGGGCGGCATCTCGACCATCACCACCGCAATACGGTAGTAGAGATCCTCGCGAAACGTCCCCTCCCGCACCGCCCGTCGCAAATCCTTGTTGCTGGCCGTGATCAGTCGAATGTCGGTGCGCGTGGGCTTGCTGTCCCCGACCTTGACGAACTCCCGCGTCTGGATGGCCCGCAGCAGCTTGGCCTGCAAGGGCAGGCCGATCTCGCTGATCTCGTCGATGAACAGTGTGCCCGTGTGGGCCAGCGTGAAGAAGCCTGTGCGGTTCTCCACGGCCCCCGTGAAGCTCCCCCGCACGTGGCCGAAGAGATGGCTTTCGATCAACGCCTCGGGAATGGCCGTGCAATCCAGCGTCACGAGCGGCCGATCCACGCGCGCGCTCTGATTGTGAATGGCCCGAGCGATGAGCTCCTTGCCCGTACCCGACTCGCCCGAAATGCACACGTTGGCGTCCCCGGGAGCCGCCTTCTCGACGCGCGCAAGAACCTCGTGGAGCTGTTTCGAGTTCCCGATTATCCCCTGCGGGTATATGGCGTCGCTCTGGAAGCCTAGCCGATTCAGCGCCTGCGCCAGCTGGCGTTCCGTCTCCGCCCCGCTCATCGGGCGCTCTATGCACACCACACCTGGGAGCTGCTGGAGGTCGCTCTCACTGCCTGGTTCGGTCAGCACGACGAAGGGCACATCTACGTTCAGTCTCGGAAGGCGCTGCCCGAGCTCCCACGCCGTGAGCGGGGGTTGCTGATTGATCACGACGAGAGCCGGTCGCCCCTGGGTATGGATCGCCAGCTCGAGCTCCTGCAGCGAGCCCACAAAGTGCGGCTGCCAGTCGTGCAGGCGCGCGAGACGGCGGACTGGATCGGCTAGCTCTAATTGATCGTCAAGTATCAGGATGTTCACGGGATTGAGTTACGCAACCCATGTGCCATCACCGAACGTAATGCCGACCGACACTTACAGGGTGCTCAGTTGCCCAAACCTGTAGCTGCGACTCCAATTCTTGTCGGCGAGGGATCTACAGCTTAAAGGTGGCAGGAAATCAGGCGGCGGCGGGGCCAGGTGCAAGCGACGTGGCCAGTCGAACTGCCTCCGCAGCCAGGCTCAACGATGCGCCGATATCGCCCGGGTTCTGGAGCATCGCGGCGAGCTGCAGGTTGGCCATCTTCAAATCCCGAGAGGCGTTTGAATCGACGCTCCACCCGTCGGGACGCGCCTGCCTTACCACTTTCCAGCATGCATAGCGTGCGGCCGAATACGTGTCACACAGGTGCTTTTTCTGTTCCGAGGTCGAGCAGCGCTGATAGAGCGTATAGAAATTCTCTTCCAAGAG
>DASYPD010000284.1:0-4994 GCA_036007005.1 Gemmatimonadales bacterium | reverse complement strand
GCGGAGATCCTGGTGCAGGAAGGACAAACCGTCGCGGTGCAAACGGTGGTCGCCCGACTGGAGACCGAGGCGGGCGCCGCGAAGGCGGCGACGCCAGCGCCGCCTCCGACTCCCACGCCGAAGCCGCCGGCGCCAGTGCCCCCGCCGCCCCCGCCCGCTCCCCAACCGGCTCCGCCGGCGCCGAAGCCCGCCCCGGCGCCGACTCCAGCGCCGGGTCCCTCACCGCCGGCTCCGACAGCGGCTCCGCAACCGTCCGGCCGAGGAACGGTCCAGCAGTCCGATGGAGCCTCGGAGGAATCGCTCGAGGAGCGACTCCGCCGCAAGTCGTCGCCGCTGGTGCGGAAGATCGCCGCAGAACACAACCTCGATCTCACCACCATTCCTGGCTCGGGGCTCGCCGGGAGGGTGACGAAGTCAGATGTGCTGACCTATCTGGAATCAGGAGCCCCTGCGGGACCGGCCGTCGGACCGCCCGACCGCCCGACCGTCCCCGATCTCAGCGTGAGTGGTGGGGTTCGGATGGTCCCCGGTCCCGTGGTCGAGCCGTGGGAAGGCGACCGCGTGGAGCCCTGGTCGCGCATCCGCAAACTCACCGCCGATCACATGGTGATGTCGCGGCGCGTATCGGCGCACGTGCAGAGCCTGATCGAAGTCGACTACAGCAGGATTGCCGCCCTGCGTGCCAAGCGGAAGGCTGATTACGCGGAACGGGGAGTGAATCTCACCTTCCTCGCCTTCATCGCGAGCGCGGTCGCTCGGAATCTGCGCACGCACCCGGTGCTCAACGCAGCGGTCATGGGCGAGAGCACGCTGTATCGCCACGAGATCAATCTCGGCCTCGCGGTCGCGCTGGAGTGGGGGCTCATCGTCCCCGTCATCCGCCGTGCCGATGAGCTCAACCTGCTCGGCACCGCGCGGGCCATCAACGACCTCGCGGAGCGGGCGCGAACCAAAAAGCTCTCACCCGATGAAGTCCAGAAAGGCACCTTTACCATCACGAATCCCGGGGTGTTCGGGACGTTCGTCGGACTTCCGGTGCTCAATCAACCGCAGTCCGGCATTCTCGCCGTGGGTGCCATCGGCAAGCGGCCGGCCGTGGTCACGGCGCCCGATGGGAGCGACAGCATCGGCATCCGGACGCTGGGGATGCTGGCGCTTTCCTTCGATCACCGGATCGTGGATGGCGCCGACGCCGACCGTTTTCTGGCGGACCTCCGGGCGACGCTCCAGGACTTCCCCGAGGAGCTGGTCTAGCATGTCGCGTCGGCTGAGCGTCTCGCGCGCCACCGTCAGCCGCCAGGCGGAGCCGGAGTATCTCGCGACGCTCGGCGATCTCGCCTCGCGGCACCAGGCCCGCGGACAGTCCCTCTGGCTCTTCCGCCACCCCACGCTCCCCGACACGTTTCTGGAGTTCAGCGAGAGTGCCTCGGCGGAGCGACATAGGAGCCAGTCCCCGGGGGATGAGGTGGAGGCGGCGCTCGAAGTACGCCTGCGCACCTTGGCGGCGTACGCGCCCGATGCGTGGGTGTTGTGGGAAGAAATCCCGCTGGGGAAGCGTTAGTCATGCCACGGCGGATTCTGGAAATCGATGGTGAGCGCTGGGCGGTGGCACCCGCCGGCCGCATCACCCAGTATGACAAGGATGAATTCGCGCTGCGCTTCACCCGGGTTCCGCCCGGGGCGGGGCAGGAGCGGGTGGTGCGCTACTCTCCGCTCGGGTCGAAGAATCGCGAGAATTCGCTGGCCCAGCTCAGCGCCGCGGAGCTGCTCGCCCTTTTCCGGGTGTCGCAGCCATCCTGGACCTCTGCCGAGCTGGGGTATCGCCGCTGAGCGCTCCCGAGGCTTCCGCGCTGGTCGATCTTCATCTGCATTCCTCGGCCTCGGACGGGTTGCTACCGCCTGCCGCGGTGGTGCGGCGAGCCGCAGAGCTCGGGCTTCGTGCCATCGCCCTCACGGATCACGACACGCTGGAAGGGGTGCTGGAGGCCCAGGCCGAGGGCCAGCGACTCGGGGTCCGGGTGGTGAGCGGCTGCGAGTTCTCCACTCGGGCGCCCTGGGGCGAGATCCACGTGCTCGGCTACTTCCTGCCTCCCGGCGAGGCAACCCTCGCGGAGTTCCTGCGACGCTGTCGGGAGGATCGGGTGCGGCGCGGGCGCGAGATGGTGGCAGGGCTGCAGGCTTGGGGCGTCGCGGTCTCCTTCGACGATCTCGTCGAAGAGACCGGGGGCGCAGCGATGGGACGGCCGCATCTCGCGCGCGCGCTGGTGCGGCTGGGCAAGGTGGCGAGCGTGGAGGACGCGTTCAATCAGTGGCTCGCGAAAGGCCGGCCCGCCTACGTCGAAAAGCGGCTCCCGACCTTCCAGGAAGTGGCCGAGCTGGTGCATGCGGTGGGGGGCATCGTTTCGGCCGCGCACCTCAAAGAGCGGGGTACCCGGGCCACGCTCACCGCGTTCAAAGCGGAAGGGCTCGACGCGGTGGAGACGCGGCATCCCGCTCATAGTGGCGAAGCGCGGGCCCGCCTCACGGGGCTCGCGCAGGAGATAGGTTTGCTGCGCACCGGGGGCAGCGACTGGCACGGCGATCTCGATGCCGAGTCTACGCATGCGATGATCGGCTCGCAGGAAGTGCCAGCGGAGTGGTTGGACTTGCTCGATGCGAGGTAAGCTATCAGCTAACAGCTACCAGCTATTGCTATTCCGATGCATGAAGCAGCTGATAGCCGATAGCTGATAGCTGATAGCTATATTCCGACCCTATGTCGCTCACTGAACAGCTGGACGTCATCATCGTCGGGGGCGGGCCGGCGGGCTTGTGCGCCGCGCTCTATGCCGGCCGCGGGATGCTCAAATCGGTGATTCTCGAGCGCGGGGTCCCGGGGGGCGAGCTGCTCAACACCGCGGAGGTCGAGGACTATCCCGGCTTCATCTCCATCCTGGGGCCCGAGCTGGCCGCGAAGATGGCCGAGCATGCGCAGGCCTTCGGCGCCGATATCCGCATGGAGAATGTCGAGGGCATTCATCTGCTGCCCGATGGTACCTTCCGGGTTAGCACCAGCTCGGAAACCGAATTCCGCGCGCCCGCGGTGATCCTCACCGCCGGCGGCACCCCGACCAAGCTCGGGGTGCCCGGCGAGCTGGAGCATGCCGGGAAGGGTGTCTCGTATTGCGCGGTATGTGATGGCGCGTTCTTCAAGAACGAAATCATCGCCGTGGTCGGCGGGGGAGATTCGGCGCTCGAGGAGGCCGATTATCTCACGCGGTACGCCGGGCGCGTCCATCTGATTCACCGGCGGGATGAATTCCGCGGCTCCCGAGTGCTGCAGGAACGCGCGCTCGCGAATCCGAAGATCGCGGTGCACTACAACTCGCGGGTGCGCGCCATGCTTGGCGACGAGAAGGGCCTCCAGCGGCTGGAGCTGGAGGATACTCTGAGCGGGGAGCCCTCGCCGCTGGCCGTGACGGGCTGCTTCGTCTTCATCGGATTCAAGCCGAACAGCTGGCTGGTCCGGGAGCACGTGGCGCACGATGCCGCGGGATACCTGATCACCGACGATCGCATGATGACCTCGATTCCCGGGCTCTTCGCCGCCGGCGACCTGCGGGCCCAGCTCACCCGCGAGGTGACGACCGCCGTGGGCGACGCCACGACGGCGGCGATTGCGGTGGAGAAATACCTCAAGGCCCGGGAGACCGCGGCAGAGGCCGCGGTCTGAGCGCTTTGGCTCTGGAGATCGTCTGCATTCCCAACGGCCAGTTCGCGCAGAACTGTTACCTCGCGTACGATCCCCAGCATCCGGAGGCGGTCCTGATCGATCCCGGCGAAGAGCCGGAGCGGTTTCTCGCCGCCGCCGCCCAGCAGGGACGCCGCATCTCCGCGATCTGGCTGACCCACGCTCATCTGGATCACATTCTGGGCGTCGGCGAAATCCACGCCGCCACCGGGGCGCCGATCGCGCTGCACCCGGGCGATCGGGAGCTGTACGACGGGCTGCCGCAGCAGGGCCTCTGGATGGACCTCCGCCTAACCCGCCCGCCGCCTCCCGCCGCCGAGCTGGTGCACGGCCAGCGACTCACGATCGGCAGCATCGCGATCGAGGTGCGCCACGTGCCGGGCCACTCACCGGGGCACGTCTGCTTCGTGGCGCCCGGCGCCGTGCTGAGCGGGGACGTGCTCTTCGAGGGATCCATCGGGCGCACCGATCTGCCCGGCGGCGATTTCGACAGCTTGATCGCCAGCATCCGCCGCGAGCTGCTCAGCTTGCCGGATGACACGGTGGTCTATCCTGGGCATGGGGCGGCGACGACGATCGGGCGAGAGCGGAGGACGAATCCGTTCCTGCGCTAGGACGCCGGGAGTGCTGCGGCGGCGTCGCGGCCTCGCACTGACTAAGGCGGCGGCCCCAGAGCGATGAGCATCACGGTGCGTTCCGCCGTGCGGGCCACTCCGTGCGGCACGCTCGCGGGGGCCCAGACGAGGGTGCCTGGACCCGCATCGTGCTGTTCGTCGCCGACGATCATCCTCGCGTTCCCCGAGAGGATCAGATAGAATTTGTCCGCGCCAGCGTGACTGTGGACGGGCTGCGATTGTCCCGGCTCGAAGCAGTTGAGCCCGACGAAGAGCTGCTCCCCGCGCGCCAGGTCCAGCTTGGCGAGCCGGTCGGACCGGAAGCTGGCGGCGTCGGCCGGGCTGAAGAAATACTGGGGCATCCGATGACCTTTCGCACGGAAAAGGATCCACTGGGCGAGAAGCCGGTTCCCGCCGATGCCCTCTATGGAATCCAGACGCTGCGTGCCGTGGAGAATTTTCCGATCTCCGGCTTGCGGCCGCTCCCCGCTTTCATCGACGCTGTCATCTGGATCAAGAAGGCCGCCGCGCTCACCCATCGGCAGACCGGCCGGCTGGAGCCCCGGCTCGCCGATGCGATCGTGCGCGCCGCCGACGAGGTGCTGAGCGGGCAGCACCGCGAGCACTTCGTGGTCGACGTGTATCAGGCG
>DASYPD010000283.1:0-2514 GCA_036007005.1 Gemmatimonadales bacterium | reverse complement strand
AAGAGGTGCGTGGCGCCAGGAACCACCTCGAGACGCTTGGGAGCGGAGAGCTTCTCGTAGGCGAGGCGGTTGAGGTCGAGCACGGCCGGATCGCGTCCACCCACGATCAGCAGGGTCGGTGCGGTGACCCGATCCAGCCAGCGGCCCGCGAGGTCGGGACGTCCGCCGCGCGACACGACGGCCGCGACGGGCGGGTCGCCGCGCCCGCCCGCGATGAGCGCCGCAGCCGCGCCGGTGCTCGCCCCGAAATACCCGAGCGTGCGGCCCGCGCCTTCCGGCTGAGTCAGCAGCCAGCGCGCGATGCCGCCGAGCCGGTCCGCCAGCAGCGCGACGTCGAAGACGTTAGCACGATCCGCCTCCTCCGCGCCGGTGAGCAGATCCACCAGCAGGGTGCCGAAGCCAGCTTCCTGCAGCGCGGTGGCGACAAAACGGTTTCTCGGGCTGAGCCTGCTGCTGCCACTGCCATGGGCGAAGACGACGATGCCCGGAGCGTCGAAGGGCAAGCCGAGATCACCGTGCAACGTGACTCCCTCGGCGTCGATCTGCATCGCTTGAATTCGTGTCGTTCCCGGAACGCTGCGCATGGTGATTACCTCGATTCCGCCGGGGTCAACTGGAGCAGCTCGCGCACGGTCTGATCGCTCACTTGAGGAAACGACCCATACGCCATGCTGACGGCGCCAAACTCGGAAGGCTTTCGGGCGCAGACCACTTCATCGGCTTCGCGACCTACTTGCTCGGCACCTTCGAAGGAGCAGACCGGTGCGGCGAAGACGAGGCGGCGCGGCCCCCGGTGCCGCAGCGCGCGCAGCCCGGCGACGGCCGTGGCGCCGGTGGCGAGTCCGTCATCCACCACGATGACCGTGCGCCCTTCGATCGGGAGCGGGGGCCGTCCCTGCCGGTAGAGTGCCTCGCGCCGCGCCGCCTCGCGCTGCTCGTCCGCCACCACGCGCTCGACCGCGGCGCGGGAAATACCGAGTTGCGCAATCAGCGCCTCGTTGAGCCAGAGGGTTTCTCCGGCGACCGCACCCATCGCGAGCTCGGGGTGGAAGGGAACCCCGACTTTGCGTACCACCAGCGCGTCGAGCGGCGCGCGCAACGCCGCCGCGACCTCCGCGGCAACCGGTACGCCGCCGCGCACGAAGCCGAGCACCACTGGATCCTCGGTCCGGTATTTCTCCAGCATGCGAGCCAGGCTTTGCCCGGCATCCCTGCGGTCCATGAAGTACATGGCGCGCCTCCTAGATACGTCCTTCCGCGACGGCGCGAGTCACATCCGAGACGGTCACGATACCGCTCAGGCGGCCCTCCTCCACGACGAGCAGCCGGTGAATATCGTGCTCCTCCATCTTCCGCGCCGCTACGTCGATCGCCTCCTCGGGACCGATGGTCGAGAGCTGCCGACTCATCGCTTCTTCCACGCTATGCTCGCTCAGCAGGTCCCATTCGGGGCCCCGCAGCGCGGCGGCGCGCTCCGGCAGCTCGGCGCCCGTATCAGGCCACAGATCGACGAAATACGCGGCGACGGCTTCGTCACCCTCGACCGAGCCGCGCCGGGGCTCTCCATCCCAGCTCTGTTCTTCGGTGTCTTCGGTGGGAACCGCCGGCAGGCTGGCCTGGAAGGCAACCACGTCGTCGAGCGTGATGACGCCGACCAGTTTGCCCTCCGCGACCACCGGCGCGCCGCCGAGATGCTGCTGCGCGAGCAGCTCCAGAAGGTCGCGGAGCGAGAGCTGGGGACTCACCACCACCAGCTCGGTCGTCATGATATCCCGGACCTGGCTCATAGCTCGTCCTCCCTCTATTCGGGGAGACGACTGTGCCGCGTCGAGACAGACAGCGCGCTAGCGCAGCCCGGGCTCGATGCGGAAACGAACCACGGCAGGAAGATCGTTCTCGTCGCGCAGGAGCGCCCAGACCGTATTGCCGTCGGCCTGCATCAGGCGGCTGCGCGGCGGGAAATTCACCCGGCCGAGCAGCCGCCCGTCGGTGGCAAACAGTTCGTATGCCGGCGGAGTCCGAAAATGGGAGACCGGCATGGTCTTGTCGCGCGGGGGCGCCAGCTCCTCCTCGGGAATCCGTTCCGACGGTACCGCAATCTGGGCCCAGATTCTCCCGTCGCGGGCCACGAAGAGATTCAGCAAGGGAGCTTTGTGGTCGGGGATGGGTGGGCCACTCCACGACCAAGACGGGTCGGTTCGCCGCAGGTTCCAGAGAATCCTCGCCCGCTCCTCAGCGCGCTCCTCTTCCTGAACCGGAACCTTCGGCAGCTCGCGCCGAATGGCCAGCGGCTGCTGCCGAGGGCGCGCCAACACGATCTCGTAATTCCCGCCATTCCCGACTACGAAGAATCCTTCGGGATGCCAGGCCCAGTAGTACTGCGGAGCAAAGCTGGAGCCGGTGGAGGAGCGCGCGCCCTTGCGTTCAGCAACATACGGCTCGCGCAACACCGGCAAATCGGGAGGCACCAAGGAGTCGCCCAGCGTCCCGCCGACCTTGAGCCGCACCAGTCCC
>DASYPD010000282.1:0-5431 GCA_036007005.1 Gemmatimonadales bacterium | reverse complement strand
CTCGCTCCGCCTCCGCGATCCGCTTCGCATTGAGGGTGCGCAGGAAGGAGTGCCAATTGGCGCCGAACCGGAAGCGCTCCCCCCGAGCGACCTCATGGGCGTGTGCCGACTCGAGGGGTTCCGATAGGGTCATCGCTGGGCTGCCCTCCGCGCCATCGCGGCGGCAAAGTGCTCGCGGATCTCCTCGAGTTTGGCGGACCAGGATTCCCCGCGGATCTGCTCGCTGCGCTGCAGGCTCGGTCCTGGCTCAGCCAACGCTGCCTCAACGGCACGAATGGTTTCCTCCGGACCCTGTGCGATTCGGCACAACCCGAGAGCGGCTACCTCGGGGATGGGCGAAGACACCACCGGAAGGCCGGCTGCGAGATATTCTCGAACCTTGAGCGGGTTGGCGTTCAGGGTCAGCTCGTTGATGCGAAACGGATTGAGCGCGACGTCCATGCCCCGGCAGTACGCCGGCAGCTCGGAGTACGGCTTGCGCCCCAGGAAATGGACGTTGGGCAACTCGGCCAGCAGGTTGACGTCGGTGACCACCTTTCCGATCAGCACGATCGAACCCTGGGAAAAGTGTTCAGCGAGCCGCCGGAGCAATTGAACGTCGATCCAATCGGCGATCAGGCCGAAGAACCCCAGGATGGGATGAGGAAGGCCCGCCAAGTCCGCCGGCACGACCGTGTCAGAATCGAGCGCGCGACGGAAATGCTCGTAATCCACTCCGTGCCGCACCAGCGCGGTAGTGGGATTGATCCGGCGCCGCGATTCGAGCAGCCGCTCCGAGCTCACCAGAGCGACATCCGCGGTGCTGAGCAGATGCAGCTCAAATTCCTGGATGGCAGTGGCGGAGGCGCCCGTAAATGCGCCGTATTCATCCACGCACTGATAGATGAGGACATCCTCGCCGAGCTGTCCCGCGACGACAGCGGCCGGCGGATTGAATACCCAGTTGATCGAGCGCCGGAAACGGAGCTTCCGCATGGCGCGCCGGACCTGGAAGCGAAGCAGCGTACGGTTGAGCCAGCGAACCGCGGAGTTGCCATAAAGCGGGATGGCGAGCGGGTTCAAGACGAAGATGTTCGGTTCCGGATTCGTGAGCTCCAAGGAGACCGACCGCAGCTTGTGCAGCGCGCGGTGTACGTCCGCCCGAGACAGGTTGGGTGAGCGGTAGCCCACCGAGTTGACCCACAGGATGCGGTTGTCGCTCGCCAGCAGCCGCATGAGGTGTGTCTTGGAAAGCGGATCGCCGCTCCAGTCATGGCTGAAACAGATGATGTCCCGTCCCCGCAGAGCCGCGCCCTGTCGGGGCGAAGTCCGCAGGACGGAGCTCATGCGGCGAAACGGCACAGCCAGGTTTCCAGTACCAGGAGCCGCCACAGTTGAGTGCTGTGGTCCCGGTGGCCCGTACGATGCTCGGCTAGGATCCGCTCGGTCGCGGCGGCATCACAGAAGCGATATACCGGTGAGCTCGGCTCGGCGAGCCCGTCGAGACGATGGCGGAGTGGTCCCCGCAACCAGTGCACCAACGGAACCCCGAATCCCTGCTTCGGCTTGGAAAGCACGGCTGGAGGAACCAGAGGTTCCACTGCGCGGCGGAACACCCATTTGGTGACGCCCTGGCGGCGTTTGAGCGAATGCGGCAGCCGAAGGGCAAATTCCGCCAGCTCGTGATCGAGCAGGGGAACTCGCGCCTCGAGGGAAACCTTCATGCTCATCCGGTCTACTTTGGTCAGGATATCTCCCGGCAAATAGCTCATCACATCGACCAGGGCCATCCTGGTCCCAAGATCGTGGCCACGAGTACGGGAGAAGAGCTCATCCAGCAAGTGCTCCAGTCGCGCATCTCCCTGTAGCAGGCCGTGGCGGACAACGCCACCCTCTTCGGGCAGCAAGGGAAGCGCGACCGTGGCGGCAAAGCGGCCTTCCGCAGACCGTGCGGCATTGAGCAGGAAGCCCCGTCCTCGCGCACTCGCCGGGAGGCGTCGTCCGACCAGGCCGGCTGCCCGTCCGGCAACCGCCGAGAGCGTCCGGCCCCGCAGTACCTCAGCATAGCGGGTGTATCCCGCAAAGAGCTCATCGCCCCCATCTCCCGAGAGGGCGACCGTCACTCTCTTTCGCGCGAGCCGGGAGACCAGCCAGGTCGGCAGCGCGGAAGCGTCGGCGAACGGCTCGTCGAAGGAAAGCACCAGCTCGTCGGCCAGAGCATCGATGTCGGCCCGAAGCACCTCTTCCGTATGCTGCGTGCCCAGAGCGGCCGCGACGAGAGCCGCGTGCGGTGCCTCGTCGAATTCGTGCTCCGCAAATCCGATGGAGAAGGTCTGCACCGGCCGGTCGAGCAGCAGCCGCATCTGCGCTACCACTGCCGAGGAATCCACTCCACCCGAGAGAAAGGCGCCGAGCGGGACCTCCGATTCGAGATGACAGGATACCGCCTCGCTCAGCAGGCGCCGGAGCTCGGTAACGGCCTCGTTCTCGGCGATGGCCGGCAAGGGGCTGCGCAATGGGCTCCACCAGGTGCGCAGCTCGACTCCGGCTTCGCGGCTCCAGGTCAGACACTCTCCGGGCCCGAGTTTGCTGACCCCGCGCCAGATGCAAAGCGGTTCCGGCACGTATCCGAAGGCAAGGTATTTCGTGAGGGCCAGCGGATCGATTTCCCGGGGGAAATCCGGGAGAACCCGCAGTGCCTTGAGCTCTGACGCGAATGCCACGCCTCCCGAGCTCTGCCACACATAGACCGGCTTGATCCCCAGGCGATCGCGTGCGAGCAGCAGCCGCCCTTTCCGGCGGTCCCATAACGCGAAGCCGAACATCCCTCTGAGCTGGTGCAGCACGTCATCGCCCCATTCCTCGTAGCCGTGGACGATGACTTCGGTATCCGATCTGGTGCGGAAGCGATGCCCGCCCTGCTCCAGCCGCCGCCGCAAGATTCGATGGTTATAAATCTCGCCGTTAAAGACGATCTGGATCTGGCCGTCTTCGTTTCCCATCGGCTGCTGCCCGCCGGCAACGTCGATGATCGAGAGGCGCCGCATGCCGAGACCGATACCCGGCTCGACGAAGGAGCCCGCGCCATCCGGCCCCCGATGCACGATGGTGGCGCACATCGCCGCGATGAGTCGCCCCCCCTCGGCTCGCCCGAGCTCGGGACGGGCCAACCCGACGATGCCGCACATGATGAGAGAAAGGACTACAGGCGGCCGGCGTCGCGATACAGCGGCGCAGCCGTTGCGGGAGCCCGAGAGGGCGCCGAACGCGCCGGCGCTGCGACCTTTCCCAGCACTCCGTACTGGGCAGCAAGCGCCGTCGCGAATCCCACGAACAAATACGGGAAGACGATCCGGTGATAAGTGCCAAAGATGCCCGCGACCCAGAAAGCGACCCACGCCGCGAGCAGACACTTGAATTGCTCGGCGCGACCGGGGGCTCGCTGCCTAAGACGAGCGGTTGCCTTCGCCAGGAAGACCACCACGCTGATAAAGAATCCCAGCAAGGCGATCAAACCGGGAACACCTGTCTCGGCGAGTGCGTTGAGATAGGTGCTGTGGCTGTCCTTCGGCCCATTAACCGAGTTCAGGACCCCAGGGGTCTGTCTGGCATACTGCCAGTGCACCGGAGGATAGGAGCCGAAACCCACGCCGGTGAGCGGGTTATCCTTTCTGATTCTCACTGCGATGTGCCAGATGGCATAGCGGCTTTTGGCGGAGCCCTCGTTATCAGCCTGGCTGATGGTGTCGGTCGAGGTGAGTGCTTCGATCCCGCCGAGGCGCTGCCAGACAGAGTCCGGTGCCGCGATCGCGATCAAGGCGGCAACCACGCCCACTCCGAGCAGACCGCGCAGTCGCCGCCGCTGGGTGGTGATGGTGAGCAGTGCGAACACCATCAATCCCAGGAAAGCCCCTCGTGACTGCGTCAGGAAGACGACCAGGGTGAGCAATGCAGTCCCGATGTGTGCCAGCAGCCGGATGCGCCGCCCTCCGGCTTTTGAAGCCGCGAGCGTGAGTCCCAAAATGAGAAGTATGATGCCGGCCAGATCGTTGGGGTTCTCGAATATGAAGTTCCAGTGGTAGCGGCCGAATTCCCCGATGCCGTACGCCGCGTTCAGCAGAGTTCCCCGCAGGGGCCAGAGCGCAAAGCAGCCCAGCCAGAGCATGAAGAAAGCGCTCACCTGGGATGCGTCTCGCAGGGCGTTGGCCACCACGATTGCGATCAGCAGGACCTTGCCAAAATCCTGGAGCGGCTCCCAGGATCGATCCGGTACGGCCGAAAGGGCGGTGGAAAGGAGAGCCCAGGCGAAGAAGGCCGTACACCAGCCGAATCCGATGGGGAAACGAAATTTGCCGCGCTCGGTAATGACACCCAGTAGCCCGATGGCGATCGCGATTTGTCCAACATTGAGCCGATAGCTGTGGATCACCAGGAGGAAGACAGCGGACCCCAGGAATCCCATCGAAAGTCGTGGGAAGCTCCAGTTGGGCAGGACTAGTTCTGCAACCTTACGGGGCGGCTCCACCGGAACGCGGCGAGTTAGCGGGAAGGGTCCTTCCGTGGGGTGGGCCAGAGTCCGTCGCGATGCCAAATCTTCAGGCCTCCGAAAGATCGTCCTGCTGAATCTTCGTCACAGTAGTGTGACCTTCCAAAGCAAGAATCATACGCTGATCGCCTTCCGGTTTCCAAGTCGATGGTCAGTCTTCGCTTGCAGGACAGATCGTGGCTTCAATCCCAAACTGCTGTTGTGACGGGCCAACAGTTTCACCGCGGGGTGATTACCCACTTGGCCCGGCCGGGCGACCAGCATTCAGGAAAGCATCTGTAAGTGCTTTTGCAACTTGCTTTTGGCAATGCAGGCGGAAAGCTGGCGATAGCTGGCTCTGGCCGAGGTGTCAAGGCATGAGGCATGCTACAGAATTTGACAGTGGGAGAGTGGGCAGAGCTTCAAGCCTGCTGCGAAGTCAGACTTGGACCGACGAACCCGAGGAGTCGTGTCATGAAATGGAACCGTCTCACCGCTCTTGCCGCTTTGCTCGCGCTCGCACTGCCTGCGGCCGCGCAGGCCCAGACGTCCTTCTGGGACTTCGTGTCCTTGAACACCGTGCCGCCCCAGGGGAATTCTCCCCCCGCCAGCGGCCAGGTCTACTACGCCAGTCCGCCGGGGCAGACGGTCGCCAAGGCTGGATACGGCAGTGTCAATTTCAATGCCGTGCTGGGCTCCGGCTCGGGCGCCGGCAACACTCCCCTGGTCGTGTTCCAGTGGTGGACCAACCAACAGGTGCCGGGCGATGAGAAGGGCGTTGGGGCGTGCATGAGGTATGCGAGCAATCCCAATCTCCAGTGCCTCAACGACTACCCTGGTATGCCTGGCGGCACCAGCGGCGGTGAGATCGGCGACAACTACGACGCCACTTCGAAGAATGGGGCCCAGTGGCTCATCCTGGACCTG
>DASYPD010000281.1:0-6627 GCA_036007005.1 Gemmatimonadales bacterium | reverse complement strand
TGCGCCCCGCGGCCTGGGCGAGGCCTTCGCGCGCGGTGGCGGCCTCGACGACCTGGAACGCATTGGCGCGCAGGGTGGCGCGGAGAAAGCGCCGCATGTGCGGCTCGTCCTCGATGATGAGGGCCACCGGGTTGGGCGTCGCCATCCTCTCCCTAACCGGCGGCGAGCTCGCTCGGGACCGCCTCCACCGGTGGCCCGGCGAGCGGCAGGGTGAAGCGCACCACCGTCCCGCCACCGGCCCGGCGCTCCAGCCAAATCCGGCCCCCGTGCGCCGTGATGATCCCGCGACAGATGGTGAGGCCGAGCCCCGAGCCCGCGCCGGCATCGGCGGAGGCTTCGCAACTGGTCCGATAGAAGCGCTCGAAAACCGCCTCCTCCTCGCCGGGGGGCACTCCGGGGCCGCGGTCGGCCATTTCGACGACGACGGCTCCCGGTTCCGACCACGCGGAGATTCCGATGGGAGTACCGGCCGGGGTGTAGCGCACCGCATTCTCCAGGAGATTCAGCAGGACCTGCTCGATCAGCAGTTCGTCGATCGGCACTAGCGGCAGGTCGCTCGGCAGCAGCACTTTGACGGGGTGGCCGCGCAGGCGCTCCTCCAGGCGCAGCAGCGCTACCCCAACGGCTTCCTCCAGGGGCTGCCAGCTTTTCTGCACCGCCAGCGTGCCGGTCTCCACCCGGATCATGTCGAGCAGGTTGCCTACGAGCCGAGTCATGCGGCGGCTCTCCTCCAGAATGCTCTCCAGCAGCTCGCGGCGGACGTCGTGCGGCAGCGAGCCGGGATCCTCGAGCAGGCTGCTCGCGGCACCTTCGATGCTCGCGAGCGGAGTGCGGAGATCATGCGAAAGCGAGCTCAGCAGCGCGGTGCGGAGCCGCTCGGCCTCCACCTCCCGGCGGGCGCGCTCGCCGCGCTCGGCCAGCTGCCGCCGCTCCAGTGCCAGGGCCGCCTGCTCGATCAGGGCGAGCACCGTCTCGCGATCAGCATCCGAGAGCTGGTGGTCCGGGTTAGCGGGGCGGAGCACCGCCAGGCCGAGTCGCGCGGTAGCGGTGGCGAGTGGCGCCACCAGCGCTTCCGCCTCGCCGCAATTTGGCATGCACCACCCGGCCGGCTTGCGTCGCTCGTAGGCCCAGGTCGCCGCCACCCGGACCGCGGCGCTCTCGAATCCGCCCGCGACAGGCCAGCTGAGTTGTCCGTCGGTGCCGACGATGGTTTCCTCCAGGAGAATCGTCGCGTCGCCGTCGCCGGCACGCCCCAGGTGGCTCGCCGCGATCGCGAGCAAGCCGGGAGTATCGCTGGCCGCGGCGAGCTCGCGGTCCATCGCGTACAGCGCGGCGGTGCGTTGCTCGCGCTCGGCGGCTGCCTCAGCCTGGTCGCGAATCCGCGCCGTCAGCCCGCTCAGCGTCAGCGCGACGATCAGCATGACGCCGAAAGTCAGGTAATACGCGGTATCGTGGACGTTGAAGGTGTAGTACGGCGGCACGAAGAGGAAATCGAACGCGGCGATGCTGAGCGCCGTTGCAAGCAGGGCGGGACCCCGACGGTATCGCGCCGAGACCACGACCACGCCGATCAGCAGCAGCATCGCGATGTCGATCGTCGCCAGACGCCGCCGCAACACGAGGCAGATCGCGGTGCTCACCGCGACGATGCCCGCCGCACGGAGGTACTCCCCCGCAGGGGATCTTCGCTCGCTCCCTGCCATAGCGCCTCGAAAGCTACCGTGGGGGGAGATCAAGATTCCATCAAGGGTTCTGCCGGACAGGTGACGGGAAGCCCCGGCGTCCTCACTATTGGCGCGCATGACGGACCCCTCCGGCCCCGAGCGACCATCGCTCACTGCCCGCGTTCGCCGCTTCCTGGTCGGCAAGCCGCGCGACCTGCAGGACCGCTCGATCTTCCACCGGCTCTCCCTCATCGCCTTCCTCGCGTGGGTCGGTCTGGGCGCCGACGGCTTGTCCTCCTCTGCCTATGGACCGGAGGAAGCGTTCAAGCAGCTTGGCGCGCAGCGTTATCTCGCCGTCGCGCTCGCCGTGCTCATGGCGATCACGGTGCTGCTCATCTCCACCGCCTACCGTCGCATCATCGAGGAATTCCCGACCGGCGGGGGCGGCTACGTCGTGGCCACCAAGCTGCTCGGGGAGCGTGCCGGCGTGCTCTCCGGCTCGGCGCTCCTGGTCGACTACGTTCTGACGATCACGATCTCCATCGCCGCCGCCGGAGACGCGCTCTACAGCTTCCTGCCGCCCGCCTGGCACGGCGCCAAGTTTCCGACGGAAATCGGATTCATCCTCGTCTTGACGGTGCTCAACATCCGCGGCGTGCGGGAATCGGTGCTGGCCCTGCTCCCGGTTTTCCTGCTCTTTCTGCTGACCCACTTGCTCGTCATCGGCGGTGCGATCATCGGCCATCTTCCGGTGATGGGCGACACCGCGCGAACCGTCGGCGTGGGCTTTCGGGAGGGCGCCGCCACCCTCGGGATCGGCGGCATGCTCATCATCTTCCTGAGGGCCTACTCGCTGGGTGGTGGCACCTACACCGGGATCGAGGCGGTTTCGAATGGTCTGCCCATCATGCGCGAGCCAAGAGTCGAAACCGGCAAGCGCACCATGGTCTACATGGGGGTTTCGCTCGCCTTCACGGCCTCGGGGCTGCTGCTCTCCTACCTGCTCTGGCAGCTGAGCCCAGTCGCCGGAAAGACCATGAACGCCGTGCTGGTCGAGCGGGTGGCAACCGGCGTGCCGCTCGGGTCAGTCTTCGTCGGCTTGACGCTCTTCTCGGAAGCAATGTTGCTCGTGGTCGCTGCCCAGGCGGGATTCATTGATGGCCCTCGCGTGCTCTCCAACATGGCGGTGGATTCCTGGGTGCCCCACCGCTTTGCCGCCTTGTCCGAGCGGCTCACCACCCAGAACGGTATCCTGCTGATGGGCGGTGCGGCCCTCGCGGCCCTCTTTTATACCCGTGGGGATGTCGGTCACCTCGTCGTGATGTACGCCATCAACGTCTTTGTAACCTTCTCCCTCTCGATGTTCGCCATGCTGCGCTTCTGGCTCCAGCACCGGGCCAGCCGTCCGGAGTGGAAGACCCGGCTGGTGCTGTTCGGGCTCGGCTTCGCCATGTGTGTCACGATCCTCGGCATCACCATTTACGAGAAATTCCTGGAGGGTGGCTGGGTGACGGTGACCATCACCTGTCTGGTCATCGCGCTCTGTTTCTTGATTCGGCGGCACTATCGCTCCGCCGCCCAGCGGGTCGATCAACTCTACCGGGAGCTCGGCGACCTCGCTGCGGCGAGGCCCGAGGCTGTGGATAGCTTGCCCGAGCCGGATCCCGGCGGAGCGGTGGCGGCGGTTCTGGTTGAGAGCTATGGCGGCGTCGGGATCCACACGGTGCTCAACGTCTTTCGGGCCTTTCCCCACCACTTTAAGGGTCTGGTCTTTCTCTCCGTGGGGGTCGTGGATTCCGGCGAATTCAAGGGAGAGCACGCGATCGAGCAACTGCGGGCGAGGACCGCCGAGATGCTGGCTCGCTATCGCGAGCTCGCGGCCGAGCTCAAGATCCCCGCGACGATCCGGTTCCGACTGGGCACCGAGGTGGTTTCGACCGCGGAGGAGCTCTGCCTCGAAGTGGCGCGGGAATTCCCCCGTGCCATGTTTTTCGCCGGTAAGTTGATTTTCCAGCGTCCCAAATGGTGGCATCGGCTCCTGCACAATGAGACCGCCCAGGCCATTCAGGAGCGCCTGCAATGGGCCGGCAGGACCATGGTGACGCTGCCGATCCGCGTGCGCGACGCGCCGGCCTAGACGGACTTCTCGTCCAGCAGCTGGAGCACCTCGGCGGGCGCCAGCGCGCGCGCGAGGCGGGCCGGGACCTCCGGGTCGTGCATCAGCTGGGCAACGCGGCCGAGCACCGGCAGGTAATCATTGGATACCTCGACGGGCGGTGCGACGAGCAGGAACACGAACGAGACGGGTTGGCCGTCCATTGCATTCCATTCGATGCCGCCGAGCCGGCGGCCGAAGACGATGCGCAGGCGATCGACCAGCTGAGTGCGGGAATGCGGAATTGCCACGCCCCGGCCGATTCCGGTGGAGCCGAGACTCTCCCGCCGCTCCAGTACCCGGAGCAGCAGCGCTGAATGTTCCGGAGTGAGGCCCAGGGACGCGACCAGCTCGGCCAGGACAGCCCCCTTGGTGGCGCCGTCGAGAGAGAGATGAATGTCGTCGGGCCGGAGGAAGTCGCGCAGCGCCATGAGCGGGCAACGTACTGCGGAGCGGCGGGGTCAGTCAATCAGCTATCAGCTATCAGCTATCAGCTAACAGCTATCAGCTATCAGCTAACAGCTAACAGCTAACAGCCTTTCCATGAGGTTTCTAGCTGATAGCCGATAGCTGATAGCTGATAGCTTATAGGCATGACTACGCCGCCCGCGGCCACGCCCCCCGCCGACGTCCCTGCACCCATCCACCCCAAAGATCGTCACAACGCCGCATTCCTGAGCGGGCCGCGCGCCCGGCTCGATGAGCTGGCTCGGGTGTTCCGTATCGCCGGCGAGTTCATTCGCGGCTTTCGCCGCTTTCATTTCGTCGGACCCTGCGTCACCGTGTTCGGCTCCGCCCGCTTTCGCGAAGATCACCCCTATTACTCCCTCGCCCGCGAGATCGGCCGCCGGCTGGCGCGGGCCGGCGCGACGGTCATGACGGGCGGGGGACCCGGCATCATGGAGGCAGCCAACCGCGGTGCCAAGGAAGCGGGCGGTTATTCGATCGGCTGCAACATCCGGCTCCCGGTGGAGCAGCGGCCCAATCAATATCTCGACCGCTGGATCACCTTCCGCTATTTTTTCGTGCGCAAGGTTCTGCTGGTGAAGTACAGCTATGCCTTCGTCATCATGCCGGGCGGCTTCGGCACCTTGGACGAGCTCTTCGAGGCGGTCACCTTGATCCAGACCCGCAAGATCGAATCCTTCCCGCTGATTCTCGTGGGCTCCGAGTACTGGAAGCCGCTGCTCGACTTCGTGCAGGGAACCCTGGTGCGCGCAGGGACCATCGCGCCTGAAGATCTGCACCTGCTCACGCCCACCGATTCTCCCGAGGTCGTCGAAGGCATGGTGCGCAACGCCCTGGAGGAACACCGCGAGGAGATCGCGGCCCGGCCTCGGCTGATCCGTCTGCTGGGCGAAAGCTGAGCCGGTGCTCACCCAGATCCTCCAGCCGCATCCTCCGGGCGCGCCGATCCGGCTCGACGATGCCATGGCCATGCCACCCGCCGGTTTGCCGAAGAAGGGCGCGCTCGATGCCGCCCTCGAGGAGCTGACCACGCGCCTCGATGTGCTGCAGGCCGCCCTCGGCGCCGAGGCACGCCGCGCCCTCCTCGTTGTGCTCCAGGGCAGGGATGCCTCCGGCAAGGACGGCACCATCCGCCGGGTCTTCGGGGGCATCAACCCCGCGCTCTGTACCGTCACCAGCTTCAAGCAGCCCAGCTCCACCGAGCTGCGCCACGATTACCTCTGGCGGGTTCACCAGGCGCTACCGCCGCGCGGCACCATTGGCGTCTTCAATCGCTCTCATTACGAGGATGTGATCGCGGTGCGGATTCATCGCCTGGCGGCCGAGTCCGTCTGGCGCAAACGCTTCGACCACCTCAACGCCTTTGAGGCGATGCTCTCGGAGGAGGGCTACGTGATCCGCAAATTCTTCCTGCACGTGTCGAGGGAGGAGCAGCGCCAACGGCTGGAGGAGCGGCTGAGCGACGAGAGCAAGAATTGGAAGTTTTCGCCGAGCGATCTCGACGAGCGCAGGCGGTGGGACGACTACACCGCCGCATACGAGGAGGTTCTGCAGCGCTGCAGCACCAGCTACGCGCCGTGGTACGTCGTCCCAGCCGACAGAAATAAGCCGCGCGATTTTCTGGTGGCGGAAGTGCTGGTGCGAACCCTCGAGCAGATGAACCCGCAGTATCCACCAGCGGCCGCGGAGATTTTGGCCTTGCGGGGGAAAATCGAATGAAAGCGAATGGCAATAGCCAATAGCCAATAGCTAGAACACGCCGCCAGGCCCCGCGATCAGATAGGTCATCTTCGCTCCCGATACGAAGAATGGCGACTTCGTCCCCAGGTACTGCACGAACTTGTTGAAGAGCTGCGGGTCTGCCGTGGTGACCGTGACGCCGATGACGACGCCACTGCTGTCGGGGTCGCCGCCGAGATTGTCGTAGTCGAGCAAATACTGGGTGCGATCGAAGGAGCCCGCCAACTGGCCCGGCAGCAAGGGGCCCAGCCCCACGGGCACCGCGCCGGCCCCCGTTTCCGGAGGCCATTGCTCCTGGTCGGCGTAGTAGTTGAATGCGGCGATCTGGATGGCGCGCAGCTCCTGGCCCATCTGGGTGGCGATCGCGGCGTTGCGCAGGTCGATGTACTTGAGCAGCGCGAGCGAGGCGAGGATGCTCAGCACCGCCGTCACCAGCATGAGCTCGACCAGCGTGAAGCCGCGCCGCCCTAGCCGGACCAGATCACGTCCCCTCATTTGCGCCTCCGGTTCTTGAGGGCGTTCAGGCTCTTGCCCAGAAACGGCACGAGCGAGTCCGAGGAGCGCAGAGTAATCAGCGAATCGGCGGTGCGGCCCCACAAG
>DASYPD010000280.1:0-2579 GCA_036007005.1 Gemmatimonadales bacterium | reverse complement strand
ACACCTTCGCGAAGCTTGAGTTGAGCAGAAAGGCGTAGCGGAGTACGGTTCGTGCAGTGTCCTGCGCCTCGGGGCTGCCCGTCACGTAGGCCGCGAACGCTGGTGCCGCGAGTCCATTGAGCACGGCGGCGCTGAGCGCAGCCACGGCGCCAAAGCCGTAGAGGAGCAGTGCGCCGACGGGCCAAACCTCACTGCCGGAGCCGAGTCTTCGGGTTAGGCCCATGAAGCCGAAGAGGCTGATCGGGATACTCGCCAAGCCCAGGCTGTGGCTCAGCACCCGAATCCGGCCCTCTCGCACCAGGCCTTCCAGGCTGCCCGAAGTGGGGTGCAGCGCCATCGTCAGCAGAAACAACGCCGCGCCGACGATCAGGGCGATGCCGCTCAGCTTATCGCGCTTCATATCGTTCCTCATCGCGACCCGAGCTCCGCCCATGGCCTCCCGCCATGGGGCCACGCGAATCGCTCGGGATGAAACAGGTGCGCCAGCAGCTCGATGCCTTCCACCACCCGTGGCCCCGGCCGCGCGAAATACGCATTGGCGTCCACTGCGTAGATCCTGGCACCAGGAAGCGGTGCCAACCCGCGCCCCGCCTTCAGGGCGCCTTCCAATCGATACCCGCACGGCGCCACGATCACCATTTCCGGCGCGGCGGCGACCACTGCCTCCCACCTAACCCGCACGGAATCTGCGCCTGCCTGGCCCAGGGGGTCGAGACCGCCCGCCAGCCCGATCATCTCGGGCACCCAGTGCCCCGCGCTGAATACCGGCTCGACCCATTCCAGAAACACCACTCGCCGCGGCTCGGCGCCCGCCACCGCCTCCCCCACCCGGATGATGCGCTTCTGATTCCCCGCCACCAGGGCCTCGGCCTCGGCGCGCCGCCCGATCGCGTCGCCCACCGCGAGGATGTTTCGCTCGATATCCGCGAGGGATTGCGGCGAGAGCCAGACAACCCGTGGTTTCGAATTCAGCTGCTGCAAGGAACGACTCAACTCGTTGCCCGATGGCGCGCACACCTGGCAGAGGTCCTGGGTGAGAATCACCTCGGGCTGGAGCTGATCCAGCAACACTTCGTCCACTTCATAGAGACTCTCGCCGCTCAGGAGCCGCCCGGC
This sequence comes from Gemmatimonadales bacterium, assembly GCA_036007005.1. Classification (GTDB taxonomy): domain Bacteria; phylum Gemmatimonadota; class Gemmatimonadetes; order Gemmatimonadales; family GWC2-71-9; genus JABFSM01. Next base: position 1,463 of record DASYPD010000280.1, on the reverse strand, counting down.
CACCGCGCGGTCGATCTCCTCCGCCGCCAATCCTTCCAGCCGCAGGGCTGGCCGGCTCACCACCGGCAACCGGGTTACTGCCGCGGGAAAGTCACACTCGTGCGAGCGACCCACGAGCTCCGAGCCGGCGCCGAGCGCGTGAACGATCTCGCTGCCGGCGGGAAGAAACGAGACGATGCGCATACCCGGAATCTACTCCGCCGGCGTGGCGAACCCGGTCCGGGGGCCGCCATCTTTCGGACCATGCCGAGACTCGCCCGCTGGCTCGCTGGGTTGCTCGCCGTCGCTACTCTCGAAGCGCACGCCTTGGCGGGGCAGTCGGCGCTCGCTCCGCTCGGCATGGTGGCGAAGCATGCCCCGCCGTCGCTCGTGGCGCTGCGTCTCACGGAGATGCAGCGGCGGGACCGGACTGGCCACGCAGTGCTGGGGGGAGCAATCGGCGCCGCGACCGGGATCGTCGCGTGCACGGTGATCTCCAACCTCGTGAAGGACCCTGGCAGCGGTTTCTCGACGTGCACCACGAAGGGATATCTCGGCTTCGCCCTGGGCGGGGCAGCGCTGGGGGCGCTGCTGGGATGGCTGCTTCGTTGAACGAGGGCTACTCGGGCAGAAGCTCTGTGTACATGAAGCGCTCGTCACGCAGCACCGATTCGCCCAGCGTGTACTCGACCACTCCGCTGAACCCCGGTCCCGCCGAGACGAAGGTGTGAAACTCCCCCCGCTCGCCGCAGGGATCCACCGAGGAGGGCAGCTCCGCCAGCAGCGCGTGGTCAAAGGCCCGCCCGGCGAAACCACCGTCGAGCTGCGTCGTGTCCACGCACACCAGTCGCGCCGCGAAACCCTCGTCCACGAATCGTCGGGCCAGCGTTGCGGTGTCGAGCCCCCAGAGGGGAAACAGCGGAGTGAGGCCGCTGCCCGCCAGCAGCCGCTCGCGGTAGGCGCGCACGTCGGCCAGAAAAAGATCGCCGAAGCCGATCGCTGCTACCTCGGGATGGGCTTGACGAGCCGTGCGCAGTGCGGCGTGAAAGGCGGTTTCGTAGGACTCATTGGAGCAGCAGGCATCGAGCTCCACCACGTAGAGCGGCAATCCAAGCCGCGCGATTTGCGCGTCGAGCAGTTGGCGCCTCACCCCGTGCACGCTGATCCGGTCGTAGGCCCGCGTCACGCTCGTCAGCAGCCCCACCACCCGAATGCCGGGATCCTCGCGCAATGCCTGAAGCGCCAGCGCGCTATCCTTGCCGCCGCTCCAGCTCAGGATCGTCTCGGTCGCCACGCCGCAAAATAATCAGCGCGAGGCCGCGCAGGGTCGTGGCGATCTGGTCGCCCGTTACTCCGTCCTCAGCGCTACCGTCGGATCGGCCCGCAGCGCCCGGCGCGCCGGAGCGGCGCTCGCCACGCCGGCTACCACGAGCAGCACTGCGGCTACCAGTCCGAACACCGCGGGGTCGCGCGCCGATTGGCCG
>DASYPD010000279.1:0-10726 GCA_036007005.1 Gemmatimonadales bacterium | reverse complement strand
TGGAGGAACAGCCACTGGGTCCACTTGTAGTAGGCGGGATCGGTGGTGGAGAGCTGATGGCGCCAGTCGAACATCCCGCCCAGCCGGGTGAGCTGGCGCCGGAAGTTCTCGATGTTGCGCGGGATCAGCTCGGCGGGATGCGTCCCGATCCGGATCGCGAAGTTCTCGCTATGGATGCCGAAGGCATCGAAGCCGATCGGCTCGAATACCTGGTAGCCCTGCAAGCGCTTGAAACGTCCGAAGACGTCGGCGCCGGTGAAGGCGAAAAAATTCCCGACGTGCAGCCCTTCCGCCGACGGGTAGGGGAACATCATGAGATTGTAGAACGGCCGCTCGGCGCGGTCGAGATCCGGCTCGTTGCTGTGCCGCTCCGCCCAGCGCGCCTGCCACTTCGCTTCCACTACATCCGGGTGGTAGCCGCCGTCGTCGGGATGGTGTTCGGTCATGGGGGTAACTTAATATCCATTCCTCCATGGCCCTCTTCCGCTATCCCCTGAGCCGAGCCGTGCAGATCGGCGGGGTGGTTGCGACTGTGGTGCTCAGCGCGGCTGTGTGGGTCTTTCTCTCCGGCGATCTCCACTGGCCGCTCGCCCTGATGCTGATCGTCTTCGTGCTGCTGTGCCTGCTGCTCCTCTGGGTCGCGCTGTCCTGGCTCGAGCGGCGCATCATCGAGCCCCTCGGCGTCGTCAGCTCGATCACGGGGCAAGTGGGTGGCGGCGACCTCGCGGTCTCGCCCGAGCGGCTCGCCGCGATCGGCGGCGGCCCGGTGACCGAGGGCGTCACCCGCATGGTCCACGAGCTCCGCCGCCTGGTGGGATCGATTCGCCATACCGCCAGCAATTCGGCCGCGCTCGCGGAAGAGATCTCCTCCGCCACCGAACAGATGGTCTCCTCCACCGAAGAGGTCGCCGGCACCACGGCGGATCTCACCAGCCGCGCCATCGCCCAGGCCTCCCTGGTGCGCGGCGTGGCGGACGATGCGGGGCGGATCCTGACCATTGCGGAGGAGCTCGCGGCGGGCACCCTGCAGGCGGTGGCGCGCAACGCCGCGCTCGCCGATCTCGCGCGCGGGCATCGCGAGCGGCTCGGCGCCAGCGTGGAAGCGCTTGACCGGCTGGCGGAAGAAGTCGCGCTGGGAACCGCGGAGGCGCGGGCTCTCGCCGAAGCCTCCGAAGTGCTGGAGCGCTTCATCGATCAGGCGCGTACCGTCGCGAAGCAGACCCGTATTCTCGCCCTCAACGCCTCGATCGAAGCGGCTCGCGCGGGCAGCGAAGGCCATGGCTTCGCTGGAGTGGCCGACGAAGTGCGCAAGCTCTCGGGACAGGCCGCGCTCGCCGCGGCCGCGACCAGTGAAACGGTGCGAGCCATCGGTGGCAGGGTCGCCTCGGCGCGGGAGCGGCTGCTGCGGCTCGGCGAAGGCGGGCTCATGGCGCGCGACGCCGCCCGCAACGCGGTGGACGGGCTCCGCGCGGTCTCGCTGGAAGCCGACGCCGTGGATGCCTGGACCCGCAGCGTGTCGCACGCCACCAACGAGGTGCGCGGACTGATCGACGGAATCGCCGGCCGCACCCGCGAGCTGGCGACGGGCACCGAGGAATTCGCGGCCGCCGCCGAGCAGATCGCCGCCTCAACCGAGGAGCTCAACGCCTCCACCGAGGAGATCACCGCCTCGGCGCAGCACTTGGCCGAGTCGGCGCTGAAGCTCACCGAAGCGGTGGGGCTCTTCCGGACCTAGGGGGGGGTGGCTCCGTCAGCGCGATAGCCTGCGGGTTAGCGCTCGGGCCACGAAGCGCAGCCGGTCGGGCCAGGGCAGCCGGCCCAGCGTGGTCCGCACCACCCCGCGGGTGAAATAGGTCTGCTCGCTGTAGTCGATCGCGACGTCGAGCAGCACGGGCCGGCCCGCCGCGACTGTGGCCCGCGCCGTCTCGAGCACCTCCTCCAGCTCGGCATCGCGCGCCAGCGGGTGCCATTCCACCCCGACCGCTTCCGCCAGACTGCCCAGGTGGAAATCCGGCAGCACACTCGCGGTGCGGCGGTGGAACGCGGTGGCCTGAAACTGGGCGATCTGGGCCAGCTCACGGTCACGCAGCACGCAGACCACGAGCGGAATCCCCTCCGCCGCGGCGGTGAGCAGCTCGAGTCCCGTCATCAGGAACGCGCCGTCACCGGCCAGCGCCACGACCGGAGCCCCCGGGCGGCCGAGCTTGGCGCCGAGCGCGGCCGGCACCGCGTAGCCCATGCAGGAATAGTCCACCGGCGCCAGGAAGCGCCCCGGACGATCGAGCCGCAGACACTCCATCGCGAGAAAGGTTCCGTTGCCGCTGTCCGCGGTGAAGATCGTCTCGGGGCCGAAGACCCGCTGCAGCGCCTCCAGGAGCACGAACGGAGTAACCCGCTCGGCGCTCCGCCGCGCGAGCCAGCCGGCGCGGACTTCGGCGTGCCCGGCGCGGATCCGCGCCCGCAGCTCCACGGCTTCCGACTTTCCGACCTTCCGACCTTCCGGCTTCCTCAGTTGCGCGAGCAGTGCTGTGAGGAAGGCCTTCGCATCCGATGCGATCGCCACTTCCGCGGGAAAGTTGCGCCCCAGCACCTCGCGATTGATATCGACATGAATCAGCGGGCCCGGCGGGGTGAAGGAGTAGCTCCCGGTGCCCACCTCGCTGAACCGGCAGCCGATCGCAAGGGTCACGTTCCGCGCGGCGGCGATATCCCGCGCGAACCTGGGCGCGCTGCGGCCGAAGCCGGTCCAGAGAAAGAGCGGGTGCGATTCGGGGAAAACCCCCTTGCCTTGGATGGTGGTACTGACCGGCGCGCCGAGCTCCTCGGCCAGCGCCATCAGCTCGTCCTGCGCATCGCGCGCGCCCAGCCCGGCGTAGAGCAGCGGCTGGGCGCCCGCCGCGGTGAGCAGCTCCACGGCTCGCCGCAACTCCGCGGCAGTCGGCGCGGGCGGGGCTTCGCGAGCCGGCTCAGCGAGGCTGGCGGGATCCAGCTCGTGCCGGGTTAGGTAGTGATCGATGCTGATTTCGAGCATGACCGGCCCCGGCGTTCCGCTCCTGGCCAGCGCGCAGGCCCGCCGGATGGCGGGGTAGAGCTCCCCACCGGTCGCCGGGCGCCAGGCGGCTTTGGTGACGGGAGCCGCAATGGCGAGCTGATCGACGTCGTGGAGCTGATACGCGCGCGCGTCGTTTCGCCGGATGCCACACCCGAGCACCAGCATCGGCACGCCGTCCAGATACGCCTCGGCGATTCCCGAAAGCGCGTGGGTCAGCCCGGCGCCGGGCACCAGGTTGATGCACGCCAGCCGCCCCGAGGCGCGCCAGAACCCGTCGGCCATGAACCCCGCGCTCTGCTCGTCGGTCACCAGGATCGGGCGGACGCGGGCCGCCTCGTGCAGCGCGTCGTAGAGCTCGATGTTGTGCGTGCCGGGAATGCCGAAACAGCACTCGATGCCTTCGGCTTCGAGCGCCCGCACGACGATTTGCCCGCCGGTGAGTTTCATTAGACTCCGTATCAGGGAGCTAGGGGTAAGGCTTTTCCCTAGCTCCCTAGCCCCTAGCTCCCTAGCCCCTTACAAAGATCTTCCCGAACGCCGTCGGCTACCCGGTCCGCCAGCGCCATGATCGTGACGTACGGATTGATCTGCAGCGCGTCCGGGAAGAGACTCGCGTCGGCCACCCGGAGCCAGGGCATTCCGTGCACCCGGCCCCACGCATCGGTCACCGAGTCGCTCGCATCCCTGCCCATGGCACAGCCGCCCATGAGGTGGGCCGCCGACACCGAGACCGCCCCGGTGCGGAAATGCCGCGTCGAGATCCGCTCGTCGATCCGGTTCGCTTCCCAGGCCTCGAGTAGAGGCGGGTTAGCTTCCGGAGCGTGAACGCGGAGCGCCCCGGCCGCAAAGAAGATGCGCGCCGACACCCGCGTCGCGGCGACCAGGGAGCCGATCACCCGCTCGGTGAAGCGGTAGTGCACGACCGGATTCCCCTCGCGGTCCGCGCCGATGCGATTCTCGGCGGTGGCGCGGTCGCAGGCCAGGACCAGAATCATCTGCAGCCGGGGGAACGCGCGCATCAGGGCACTGTGCGGCGCGCCGAAGCCGGTGAGGTTCTTGGCCGTGGTGAAGGGGAAGTACATGCAGGTCTCCAGCACGTAGCCCTCCGCCGCGGCGCGATCGACGTAATAGCTCTTCGGATGCCCGACGGCGTTGCTGATCGGACGCAGGTGCTCGCCCACCAGAATGTGCGCGGGATGACAGGTGAACCCCGCGCCGACCCGCTGGGGCAGTCCCGGCAATCGGCTGGACAAGAGCAAGGGCGGAGTGCCCAGCGCCCCTCCGGCCAGCACGATGCATTCGGCTTCGATGCGGTACTCGCCCGGCGGCCACTCGGGATCGCTGCCCAGGCCGCCGGCGGGACGCTCCGACACGACCACGTCGAGCGAGCGCGCTCCGATCCGGCGCACCAGGGCGCGGGTTAGGACCTCGACCCCCTGCCGCTCCGCCCGGGGCAGCTGCACCCGGTTGGTGCCCTGTTTGGCCGCGTTGGGACAGCCGAGGTTGCAGAGACTCGAGCCGCGGCAGCCGCGCAGATTGAGCGGAAACTGCTCGGCGTGCAAGCCCGCCCGGGCAGCGCCCTCCGCGAAGAACCGGTTGTTGTCGTTGAGGAGCTCCGGCGGCAGCAGGCGAGCGCCGTTCTCGTCGAGGTACCGGGCCGAGCGGTGCTGCAGGTCGGCGGGGTCGAGCCCCGGCACGTTCCAGCCGCGAATAACCCGCTCGGGAGGCGGCAGCGAGGTCCCGGTGTAGACGATGGTCGAGCCGCCGTAGCCCCGCGCGAACGCGAGCGTCATGCTGCCGTCGGCGGTCAGAAATCCGCCGGCGTCCGCGTAGAGCGCGGGAGCCATATCCAGCTCGCGGCCGCTGAAGTCCGTATCCCGGAACCGCGGCCCGCGCTCGAGCACCAGCACGCGCTTGCCCTGCGCGACCAGCGGCGCCAGCGCCTGCGCGACCGTGCCGCCGCCGGCGCCCGAGCCGACGATCGCTACGGCGCAGCGTTCGGTCTTCATCGCGCCGACCCGATCGCTTCCCAGCCGGCCGCGCTCGCGCGGTACCCCAGTGCCGCCGCCACCTCGGGCTGGGTATACCAGCCCAAGAGCACCAACGTCCGCAAGCCCCAGATTCCCCGCCGCAGCAGCAACAGTGGCGATTCGGCTACGCGTTGGAGCAGGGCAGTGCACCGCGCGCTCCCCAGCGAAGCGAGCCTTTTGCCATAGCGCGCCAGCGCGGCCCCATCGAGCACCCGGACCAGCAGCGTGAGCTGCCGTCTCACCCTGGCTGGCCGGGCCGCCAGCGCTTGCTCGATCGCGCTCTCCAGCGCAGCCCACTGCGCTTCCGTTGCGAGAACGGTCTCGGGAACGAAGCTGGCAGCGAGGGCGCGGAGCTGGGGGCGCAGGGAGGCGGTGAATGAAGACGCCACCCCCGAAGCTAGCCCGGGGTTGCTGGCCTCGAAAGAGCGGCCTAGCTTCGCGCCATGACGGCCATTGCCCGTACCACCGGCGCGGTGGTGCTCGCCGCGGCGCTGATCGCCAGCGGCCTCATCTGGGATATCGCGTGGCATCGCAGCGTTGGCCGGGACACCTTCTGGACCGCGCCCCATCTGCTCGAGTACCTCGCGGCCTTGCTGGTCGCGGTGAGCTGCGGCTGGCTCATCCTGCGGCACTCCTTCGGATCCGCAACCCCGGAGCGCGAACGCATGGTGCGCTTCTGGGGCTTTCGCGGCCCCTTGGGTGCCTGGGTTTGTGTCTGGGGCAGTCTCGCGATGCTGGTCTCGGCGCCGTTCGACAACTGGTGGCATAACGCCTACGGGCTCGACGTAAGGATCGTGAGCCCGCCGCACCTGCTGCTCGGCGTCGGGATGGTCGCGATCGTCCTGGGGGCGATGCTCATGGCGCTGGCCGAGCAGAACAACGCCGCCGGCCGCGAGTCACGCGTCCTCGCCAGCTTGTTCGCCATCGCGGCCGCGCTGCTTGTGCTGACCAGGGCAACGATGACGATGGAGTACACCGGCTTTCCCAATCTCTGGAGGAGCCGGTTGTTCTATCTGATCTCCGCCGCGTCCTTCCCGGTGCTGCTCGCCGCGGTCGCGCGTGCGGGCCGGCTGCGCTGGCCCGCGACGGCCACGGCGGCGCTGTTCATGCTCTTCAGTCTGCTGCTCAGCTGGGTCTTGCAGTATGTCCCGGCGACGCCGCGGCTCGCCCCCATCAATAACCCGGTCACTCACCTCGTCGCCGCCCCGTTCCCGGTCCTGCTGGTCGTTCCCGCGCTGCTCTTCGACCTGCTGCATCGCGCGCTGGGCGACCGGCGGGATTGGTGGCTCGCGGGACTGCTGGGCGTGGGCTTCGTGATCGTCTTGCTCGCGGTCAGCTGGCCCGCCGCGGCCTTTCTGCTCTCGCCCGCGGCGCGCAATCCCCTCTTCCTCGCGGACCAGTGGGATTACTCCGCCCGGCTGGGCCCCTGGCGCTACGAATACTGGGACGCGATCACCGACCGCCGGCTGCTCCGCGCGGGCAGCGCGTCGCTGCTCAAGCCCTTTCTCTTCGCGCTCTTGCTGGGTGTGCTGTCGTCTCGAGTGGGGCTGGCGCTGGGGTCCTGGATGCGCAAGGTACGCAGATGAGCAGCGTCAACGGGCAACGGTCAACGGTCAACCAGGGCGATTCATCTGTGCAATCTGTGCAATCTGTGGATCCTTGGATAAGCAAGCCGTGACGCCGCTGCTCACCGCCGTGGGGCACTAATGTCGAGACGAGTCACCATACTCGCGGGGACCGCTGTCCTCCTGCTCGGAACCGCGGCTCACGTCGGTTCCCCCGACACCTGGTTTCAGGGGATGGCCGGGCCGTACCCCGTGCGGATCCTGGTGCGCTCGCCGGGGGTGATCCCGGGGCTCGCCGATATCGTCGTCACCGTGAGCGGGGGCGGAGTCAAGAGTGTCGCGGCGAGCCCCGCTTACTACAACGCGGATGCCCGCGGCATTCCGCCCCCCGATACGGCTCGCCCGGTTCCCGGCCGGCCGGACAGCTGGACCGTGCCGCTCTGGATCATGGTGTCGGGCTCCTACGGCGTGCGGGTCTCGGTGAGCGGATCGCGGGGGCAGGGGACCGCGCTGGTGCCGGTATCGGCCAGCGCCACGCGGGTGCTGAGCTTCGATCACGGGTTAGGTGCTCTGCTTGCCGGGTTAGGGCTGGTGCTCCTCGCCGGCGCGGTGACTCTGGTGGGCGCCGCGGTGCGGGAAAGCGTTCTGTCGCCGGGCGTCGCTCCCGATCCGCTGCAGCGGCGGCGCGCCCGCCGCGCCAAGGGGGTCGCGACGCTCCTCTTCGGGTCGCTGCTCGCCGGCGGGAAGCTCTGGTGGAACGCGGTCGACCGGGACTACCGCCGCGGCCTCGACCGCCGCTGGACCGCCACGGCCGCGGTCGCGCCGGGCCCGGCCGGACCCGGGCTGCGCTTCGTCATCGCCGATTCCCTCTGGCAGGGACGCGGCTGGCGGGAGCGCGCCTCCACTCCGCTCATCCCGGATCACGGCAAGCTGATGCATCTCTTCCTGGTGCGCGAGAGCGATGCGTCGGCCTTCGCCCATCTGCACCCCGTGTCGGCGGATTCCGTGAGCTTCAGCACCCCGCTGCCGCCGCTTCCCGCGGGCCGTTACCGCGTCTTCGCGGACATCACCCACGAGAGCGGCTTTGCCCGCACCCTCACCGCGAGCGTCGAGCTGCCCCCGCCGCTCGCGGCAGCCGCCGCGCGAGGCGATCCGGACGATGCCTGGTTCGTGGGAGACGCGGTAGACAGCATCGCGCCCCTCGCCGGCGGAGCGCGCCTCGTGTGGGAGGGACGCCCCGCGCGAATGGTGCCCGACGCGGACGCCGGCCTCCGCTTCGTCGTCCGCGAGCCCGACGGCAGCGTCGGCACGGTGGAGCCTTATCTCGGCATGAGCGGTCACGCGGTCGTCGTGCGGGAAGATGGCAATGTCTACATCCACCTGCACCCGATGGGCACGGTCTCGCTCGCGGCCGCGGTCGCACTGCGCGAGCGGCGCCCCTCCGATTCCGCTTGGGGCACGCTGGGCCGCCGGCTCACCGACGCGGGCGTCCTCGGACCGCACGCGGAGCATCCGGCCGAACTCGAAGGCCGGCTCTCCTTCCCGTATGCGTTTCCCGATACCGGAAGCTATCGCCTGTGGCTACAGGTGAAACGGAAGGGCAAAATAGCAACCGCGGCTTTTCGCGTCACAGTCGAGTCACCCTAAGACACCTCCGAGAGCAGTCGCCGCAGCTCCAGCGCGCTCGCGGGACGCCGCTCGCGCTCCTTCGACAGCAGACGGAGCACCAGCGCGCCGAGCGCGGGCGGGATCTCCGGATTGAGCAGAGCGGGAGCGGGCGGCTCCTCGCGCAGCATTCGGGCGATCAGGGTGACGGCCGACGCCGACTCGAAGGGCAGCCGCCCGGTGAGGCACTCGAAGAGCACCACGCCGACGGCGTAAAGATCGATCCGCTCGTCGATCTCGTCGCCGAGCAGCTGCTCCGGCGCCATGTAGGAGGGCGTCCCCACCAGGACTCCGACCTCGGTGAGCCCGCTGGTCCGGTCGGCGAGGCGGGCGACCCCGAAGTCCATCACCTTGAGAATACCGCCCGCGTCCAGCAGAAGATTCTGGGGTTTGATGTCGCGATGAATCACGCCCTGCTCGTGCGCCGCCGCGAGTGACTGGGCAAGCTGCACCGCGATCGCGAGGGTGGGCGCGACGCCGAGGCGCCCGCGGGTATCCAGCAGCTCGCGGACCGTGATGCCTTCGACATACTCCATGGTCAGATAGTAGACCCCGTCGCGCTCCCCGAAATCGTGGGTCCGCACGACGTGCTTGTCGGAGATGTGCCGTGCCAGCCGGATCTCGCTCTTGAACCGCTCGATCAAGCCCGGATCGCGCACCAGCTCCGGATGCAGCGTCTTCACCGCGACCTGCTCTCCCAGCTCGCGATCCAGCGCGCGGTAGACCATGCCCATTCCTCCGCGGCCCACCTCCTCCAGAATCTCGTAGCGGCCTCCGAAGAGCTGACCGGTGGGAAGATTGGGCGCCTCGCTTCGGGCCGCCCCGCGCGTGGTGTGCTTGGCCTCCATGATCTCCCGCCGCAGCGCCTCGACCTGGTCGCGCAGCTTGGTTTCGCGCGCCCGCACCTGATTCGCCATGGCATCGAAGACGCGGGCCAGGCGGCCCAGCTCGTCGTTCCGTTCGGCGACTGCTGCGAGCGCTCCGGCCTCGTAGCTCCCCGTCTCCACGGCCGTCGCGGCCTGAATAACCCGCCCCACCTCGCGCAGGTATTCGAGCTCCACGTCGCGCAGCCGCTTCTTCTCGAGACAGGCGCTGATCCGCGCCCGCAGCAGGACCGGGTCGAAGGGCTTGGTCAGATGGTCCTCGGCTCCGCGTTCGATGCAGCGCACCACGCTCGCCACGTCGTCCAGCGCCGAGATCATGATCACGGGGATCTCGCGCAGTGCGGGATCCGCCTTGATCCGCTCGAGCACCGCCAGCCCGTCGAGGTCGGGCATCAGCACGTCGAGCAGGACCAGATCGAATTGCTGCTGGCGCAGCCGCTCCAGGGCGGCATGGCCTCCGCCCGCGCAATCCACCGTGTGCCCCTGCCGCCGCAGCCGGCGCTCCAGCACCGCGCGGTTGTCCTCGACGTCATCCACCACCAGGATGTGAGCCGTGGGGCCCGGCGGGCCCGCCGCGAGGTAATCGTGAGTCGGATGCTCTACCGTAATCGCCAGCCGCCCGGCTCCGCGATCCTGCGGCAACTCGATGGTCAGCAAACGCTCGGCCGCGCTGCGGATCCGCCGCACGTCCCGCTCGAATTGCGCCTCGAGTTTCCCGTCGGGCGGGGCCAGCAGCGCGGCGGTGGCGCTGAGCACCCGCCCCTGGGGTTCGCGAAAGGAGTCATACAACGCGGCGATGTCGGCTTCGCTGATTTCCGAACGGGAAGGTGGGACGGCGGCATTGATCCGCTCGAGCACGTCGCGGCCCGCGCGCAGGGCCTGCTGCAGCGCATCGCGCTGCGTGGAGTCGCTCGCGTCCTCGAGCAGCATCTCGCAGTAGCCGATGATCAGATTGAGCGGCGTCCGCAGCTCATGGCGCAGCTCGGCGACCGCCTCGGGCGTTGAGAGCCCGCTCATCCACTCCTCGCGAGCAGCGCTTCGATCTTGCCGAGCAGCCGATCCAGTTCCACCGGCTTGGTATCGTAGTCGTCGCAGCCGGCGGCCATGGCCTTTTCCCGGTCGCCGGACATCGCGTGAGCGGTCAGCGCGATGATGGGGACGCGTTTGGTTTCGGGTGCCTGGCGCACCCGACGGGTGGCCTCCCAGCCGTCCAGTTCCGGCAGGCTCATGTCCATGAGAATCAGGTCGTAGCCTCCGCTGAGCGCCATCTCAACGCCCTGCAGCCCGTCCGTGGCCATCGCGACCTCGTAGCCTTTGCGTTGCAGCCGGCGCGAGAGCATGTCCCGGTTCAATTCGTTGTCTTCGACCAGCAGTATCTTCGGCATCGGCTACCTCGCTGAATCGGGCCCGCTCCTGGCGGCCATGAGGTCGTGAATCTCGCGCAAAAGCTCCGTGCGGCTGAGGGCGCCCTTCTGCAGCACACCCTGCACGTCACCGTTCAGCATCCGGCGCTCTTCCAGGCTCAAGTCT